>CAIKBD010000146.1 GCA_903825565.1 uncultured Anaerolineales bacterium
AGTATGCCCGATTATGATAATATCGCTCAAGCCCGGTCGGCTATTCAATATGCTACTGGTGAAGTTATGCCGGAGGGCAAAAGTTACGACGAATTCCCTTGGGCGGTGCCTACCAAGGCGGGACCTTGGATCGCGTGGGCGCAGGCAGGAACATTTATGGCGGTGGGCATCTTGGCGGCTTTGCGTTGGAGAGGGTTGACGGGCGAAGGGCAAGCGCTAGATGTGGCTACCACCGAGGCATATACTTGCATCGAAGACTGGGCGTCGCTATGGTATCAGGGAGCGGGTGTGATCAATGAACGTTTTGGCAACTTGGATACGGCTGGTTGGCTTTATTGTTTTGCGCCCACCAAGGATGGCACGGTATTTCTAGGCGGTTTGCGCTTGGAAATGTGGCAAGCATTTGCCGATATGGTAGGTAAATGGGATGAATGGGGCGCGGCGAGTTGGAAAGCTTTGGCGCCGTTTACTCAAAAGGAAGAACAGTTGAAATGGTCGCCTCTTCTCTTTGCGGAAACGCGCAAGTACACGAATGAAGAATTAGTTGACATGTCAGTGCAGTACGCCAAGAAAGGACGCCTGGCTCCTATCACCCCAGTGGTAGCTCCTGTTTGTTCTCCCCAGGAAACTTGTCACGATGCCAACTGGTTGGATAGAGGAATATTTACGCCCGTCCAAGACCCTGTGTTTGGCGATCTTGTTTTGGCGCAGTCGCAGTACAAAATGACAGAAACCCCTCCCAGGATCAAATGGGCGTGTCGCCCAGTGGGCTATGACAATGAAGCTACCTATCTGAAATACATGGGTTTTGAAGCGCAGAGATTGAGAGAGTTCAAAGCGGCAGGTATCATTTAGGATTGCACGGCTTTTCAAAAGTCGCTTGACATTGCCCCTCACCCTAGCCCTCTCCCCACAGGGGCGAGGGAATTTACCCCTTCTCCCTTTGAGGGAGAAGGTTGGGATGAGGGTCGCCTGACTTTTGAAAAGCCCTGTTTAGGATTGTCAGTATTAGACTTGGGAGGTACAACACGTTATAATACTCTTCAGTTAGCAAGGAATATTCGAGTCTTGAGAGAACTCGGGGAGCAATTGGAGGTACGCTTGCAAAGGAGACGTGGAGAGCAGACCCCGTTAGGTCATCAGGTAACTTGCCTATACTGGGCGATTCCGCTCTCAGTCGCTTTGATTGGAGTCGGATATGTTTTATGTGATCAAGTTTGGCTTCAGGCACAACCCCTATCCTCGCCTTTAGTCATGCGTGCCCTCCTCATCCTTGGGGTTGTAAATCCCCTTGTCGTTTGGCTGATTCGCAATTGGGTCACCCGAGCGGAAACCGAAAACCTCTCCATGCAAACCAATCGTCGCGCTCTTCAGTTGGAAACGGCTAGTCTCGTCGGGCAGAGAATGACCTCTTTGTTGGATTTAGATTCTCTGCTCATCGAGGTGGTAAAACTCATTCGCACCCAGTTCGGTTATTATCACGTCAATCTATTTCTTGTGGACGAAGAAGCGGGCCAAGTTGTTTTGAAAGAATCGGATGGTCCATCTGCGCCAATGATCAAGGCAAATGGCATACGGCTCAAGATTGGGCAGGAAGGTATTACCGGGTGGGTTGCCTCGACCGGGCGAACTTTGGTCTGCAATGACGTTCGTCTGGAGCCACGTTACTATAAGATTGAACTGTTGCCAGAGACGCAAGCCGAATTGGCGGTGCCTCTACGAGTTGGCGAACGCATCATCGGCATCCTGGATGTGCAGAGCAATTACCGCGCGGCATTTGAGCAAGGAGACATTACAGCGCTAGAAATCCTGGGACACCAGGTAGGCATCGCGATTGAAAACGCTCGCCTGTTTCAAGAGACCAAACAGCGGTACGAGGCAATGGTCGCTTTGCATGAAACATCGCTGGATATCATCGCCCGCTTGGAAACAGCGACCCTTCTCCAAGCACTCTTGCAACGGGGCACAATGCTTTTAGGCGCCAAGGCAGGTCAGCTCTATTTGTATAATGCCCAGGATACATTGATTCGCACCATCGCCGGATATAACCTGAATCGCGATTGGGCGGGTGTTATCTTGCATCTGGGCGAAGGTGTTATCGGTCGCGTGATCCAAACGGGCGAGCCGATGATCATGAACGATTACTTGAATTGGCCTGGCCGTGCCGCCGCTTTTAAAGATGGGACGGAAAGTCGTCTGCTGGGTGTGCCGCTCAAATGGGAAGATCAAATCATCGGTGGGATCGATATTTTCAATGATTCAGATGGCAGGGAATTCGACAACAACGACATTTGGCTCATGAGTCAATTTGCCGACCTGGCTTCCATTGCGATCAAGAACGCCGAACTACATACACAAATCAAACAATTCAATCAAGAACTCGAACAAAAGGTGGTCGAGCGAACCCGCGAACTCTCGCGGGCGAAAGATGATATTGCCGTCAAGGCGGAACGACTGCGTTCGTTGTGGGACAAGACCGTTCGGCTTCAAGAAGAAGAAAGAGCGCGCATCGCACGTGATATGCACGATGGTGTCATCCAAATGATTACTGCCGCGCGCTTTGAACTCAAGGCGACCCGTGTGGTGGCAGGTTCTGAGTTGTCTCCCCTCGCGCAAGAAAAGATGGACGCTTTGCACGAAATCCTCGATGAAATGGAAAGGGAATTGCGCCGCGCGATCTATGACTTGCAGCCGCCGATGTTAGATTCGATTGGCTTGGTGCCGGCGCTACAAAAGCACACGGTTGCTTTTCAGGAACTATCCGGGATTACGTGCCAAATGCAATGTACTGGCGTTCCGTATCGTTTGCCGCCCGCGATCGAGATCACTGCCTTTCGCTTGGTGGAAGAAAGTCTGCATAACGTGTTGTCACATGCGCGCGCCGGTAGCGTTTCAGTCTCCCTAGATTTCGCTTCCGCTTGGCTGGATGTCACTGTCCAAGACGACGGTCAAGGGTTCGATTATGCACAGGATCGAAAAAATGGCAGTGGCAAAGGGTTGGGCTTGTTGGGAATGCGGGAACGTATCAAGAGCTTGAATGGAAAAATGCAAGTGTGGTCTTCACTTGGTCAGGGCACACGGTTGGTCTTCCAGCTTCCCTTGTCTGACACGAGGAGTTGAGACATGGCTGGGAATTCAGGGCTTGCCCCGATTCGTGTCTTGATCGTAGACGATCATCCCATGGTTCGACGCGGATTGCGGAGCCTCCTCTCCGCTTATCCGGAGATCAGCGTTGTCGGAGAAGCTGACAATGGAACCGTGGCGTTGCAAGCAGTTACGGATTTTTCTCCAGACGTAGTCCTGCTAGATATTCAGATGTTTGGGTTGAATGGTATCGAAGCCACTGCTGGCATTCTGCATAGTGCGCCGCAAGTCAAGATTATTATCTTGTCGGCGTATGATAACGAAGAATATATCCTGGGCGCCTTCCGCGCTGGGGCTTTTGCGTACTTGTTGAAAAATTCCTCCGATGAGACCGTCGTCGAAACGATTCGCTTGGTGCAACAGGGCAAGCGTTTGCTTTCACCCTCACTGATGGATCAAGTATTGCGCCAACTTCACATTCTTGCCCAAGCATCTGCGAACCACGAACACGTATTGTCGCAGGATGAAGTCCACATCCTCGCGCGGATTGCTAACGGTGCGACCAACGAGGATATTGCTCAAGAGACTCACTGGAGTGAGAGGACGGTCAAGCGTAAAATCGAAGAGATTGTGGAAAAACTGGGAGCGCACAATCGCACCCAAGCAGTCGCCATTGCCATTCGAGAAGGACTTGTTAGCTAATTTTAAAATGGTAAGCGCAATCGTTGGCGTTGGTCCAAGCGCGAATTGGGAATCATGTTCCAGAAGCCAAGCGTATAACAAGCCAGTGCTGGTTTGTTGATGGAAAAATTTGCCAATGATTGATTTTACATTGACCGAAGAACGACAACAGTTACAACGACGGGCGCGAAGTTTGCTCAGCGCGAAATTGCGCCGGTTGCCGCCGAGCTAGATCGCGAACAACGGTTTTCTCAAGAGATTGTAGACAAGTATTTTGAGATTGAATTGCTTCATACCCATGTCCCAGAGGAATACGGTGGGGCTGAGTTGAACAGTTTTGAGGGATGTCTGATTGCCGAAGAACTCGCCGTGGCATGCGGCGGAGTCCGATGTTATTTAGGGGGAAATGGATTGGGCTTGATGCCCCTGCTAATTGCCGGCACCCCTGAATTGAAAAAGGAACTTTTGCCCAAGCATTGTGCCGGTCCCAACCTTTCAGCTTTTTGTTTAACCGAAGCGGAAGCCGGCTCGGATGCGGGAGCAATGCGAACGACGGCGAAGCGCGTGGGTAACGAGTATATTATCAGCGGCACCAAACAATTCATCACCAATGAGGGCGTGGCAAATCCGTATTCCGTGTTTGCAAGTGAGCAACCCGAGTTGCGCAACAAGGGCATCTCTTGCTTCATCGTTCCTGCGCAGACACCTGGCATCTTGGCTGCACTAATCAAATCCAACGATTGGTCATCGCGCATGAATTACTACGATAGATGATTCTGAATGTAATCAAAAGGAGTTGAAAATGTTTAAGCAGGTATTCGTTCCCTACAAGGGATATTGGAGTTCACCGTTTTGTCGCTGGCAGGGCACGCTACAAAACCAAAATTCTACGGAACTGGTTGCCGCCGCGGCAAAACGGCTCCTTGCATTGCGCGGGATCACGCCTGACATTTTCGACGGCATTGTCTATGGCGCGACCATTCCCCAACCCATGTGGTTTTATGATGCCCCTCATTTTGCCATGCTGATGGGCAATTCACGTATCAGCGGTCCCCGAATTGCCCAAGCGTGCGCGACCTCTACGGTGTCCATCAATTACGCCGCGTCTTCTATCGAAGTGGGAAACAATACCAATGTATTGGTGGCAACCGCTGACCGAACATCAAATTGCCCCAACCTTCTTTGGCCCAACCCGTTGGGTCCTGGCGGCAAGCCGCATTTTGAGAGTTGGATGATTGATGGCTTTAACTGGGATCCGAATGCCGAAACCGGTCCCCTGGGCACAGCCAACAACGTTGCCAAGAAGCACGCTATTACTCGGGAAGAATCCGATGCGCTGGTTCTCGACCGATACAACAAATATATGGCTTCGATTGCAGACAACCGCAAATTTCAGAAACGCTATATGCTGCCTTTGGAAATCAAGCTCTCCAAAAAAGAAACCATCCTGGTGGAAGAGGATGAAGGCATTATCCCCTGTACCGCCGAGGGCTTGGCGAAATTGAAAACGGTTGCCCCAGATTCCATCCTAACTTTCGGCGCTCAGACCCATGCGGCGGATGGCAATGCGGGAATGATCATCACGACAAAGGGGAAAGCAGATGAGATTTCTGCCGACAAAGCGGTGACGATCCAGATTCTTGCTTATGGATTTGCGCGCGCTGACAAGGCGCACATGCCCGAGGCACCCGTGCCGGCGGCGCGGCAAGCATTGCAAAACGCAGGCATAGCCGTGTCCGATCTAACCGCGCTAAAAACGCATAACCCGTTTTCGGTGAACGACATCGTGATGAGGAAAGAGTTGGGGGTTGACGACAAGATCTTCAACAATTACGGCAGTTCTCTTATTTTTGGACACCCGCAAGGTCCCACCGTCATGCGGTTGGCAATTGAACTCATCGAAGAACTGGTTCTCAAGGGCGGCGGTTACGGACTCGTGGCGGGTTGCGCGGCAGGCGATTCAGGCGCTGCGCTAATTATCAAGGTGAATTAACGAGGAGCGATTCAAATGGAAATCAAAACGGTTGGCGTGTGCGGTTGTGGAATGATGGGATCTGGGATCGCGCAGATGGCGGCAGAAGGCGGATTTACGGTCATCGTGCGCGAACCAACCCAGGAATTGATCGATAAAGGTCTGGAACGTATTCGCAGTTTTATGGCAAAAGGCGTAGAAAAGGGCAAACTGACGCCCGCGCGCCGCGATGAAGTGTGGGCACGAATCAAGGGCACGACAAACCTGGCTGATTTGGCAAACTGTGATCTCGTGATCGAAGCCATCACCGAAATTAGCGACGCTAAAAAAGCCCTGTTCGCCGAACTTGATCAAGTGTGCAAGCCCGAAACGATCTTGGCTACGAATACATCATCGTTTCGCGTCGCTGATATGGCGGCGGCGACCAAGCGCCCGAAATTATTTGCAGGGTTGCATTATTTCTTCCCGCCGGTCGTCAACAAATTACTCGAAGTCATTCGAACGGATGAAACCGATCCGCAAGTGGTGGACTTGTTACTGAACTTTGCCCGCGTGACCGGCAAACTTCCGATCCGCGTGTTGGACTCTCCTGGGTTTGCGGTCAATCGTTATTTCATTGCCTGGTATAACGAAGGCATGCGAATGCTGGACGAAGGCGTGGCGAACATTCCGACTATTGATGCCGCCGCGTGTGAGGCGTTCGGCGTTGGCATGGGACCATTCCGCTTTGTCAATATGTCGGGCGTGTTCCTCGCGTATCACGCTTGCGAATCACTCCATGAATCGCTCGGCGAATTTTACAAGCCCGCCACGACCTTGCGCGAAACGTGCGAAAAGAACGGGCTATGGGATGAATCAGGGCAAGTTGACGAATCGCGCAAGCAAGCGGTGGCGGATCGTTTTGTGGCTGTCGTATGCGGTGTCGCCGCCAATCTCGTCAAGGAAGGTGTCGCGACAGTGGAGGATGTGGATCGCGGCGCGACGACGGGTTTGCGTTGGGCTAAAGGTCCATTCGCAATGATGAATGAACTGGGATTGAAAAAAGCGCTCAAGTTGATGCAACCTATCGCGGCTAAATATCCTGGGTTTATTCCCAACTTGCTCAAAAAACAAGCGGCGAGTGGAAAACCCTGGACGTTGCGCGATGTCCGTTTGTCTATTGACGGGGCAATTGCTTACATCACACTGAGCCGACCTGAAGCGCTGAACGCGCTGAACGGCAAAGTGTTTAACGAGTTGAAAGACGCGTTCGCGCAGGTGCGCGCGAATCGCGCGGTGCGGGTGGTCATTCTGACCGGTGAAGGGAATGCTTTTGTCGCCGGCGCCGACATCAAAGAAATGCAGGTGCGCGCCGCCAAGCCCGCCGGCATCCGCACATTCACAAAATTCGGGCAAGGTGTTCTGCACGATATGGAGACGTTGCCGCAACCCATTATTGCCGCGATCAATGGCTTTGCGCTGGGCGGCGGCTTGGAACTCGCGCTCGCGTGCGACATTCGCATCGCCTCATCTGAGGCGCGCTTGGGCTTTCCCGAAGTTGGCTTGGGGATTCTCCCAGGTTTGGGTGGCACGCAGCGCGCGCCGCGCTTAGCCGGATGCGGCGCGGCGGCAGAACTCATCTTCACCGGCGATCTGATTAGCGCCGAAGAAGCCGCGCGGGTAGGGTTGGTCAATCGCGTCGTCGCGCCGGCGCGATTGATGGAGACGGCGCGCAAGTTGGCAGAGCGCATCGCGTCGCGTGGGCCCATCGCAGTCGCGCAAGCCAAAGCCGCGATTCTTGCAACGCAACAACTGCCGCTCGCCAAAGGCATGGCGTTCGAATTGGATTGCACGTCTAAAGTGATGGCAACGCCGGATCGGGCGGAAGGAATGCAAGCGTTCATCGAAAAACGCAAGCCGGTTTTCACGGGCCAAGAGCCGCAAACGCGTGTGCCCAGACGCCGAGCAAAAAACTAATGACTGCTTCTCTGCAACAAATTTTTGAATCGCACTCGGTTGCCGTCGTCGGCGCATCCAAGGACTCGCTCAAAGCGGGACACCAGGTTGTGCGAACTTTGCTCGGCGTCGGCTACCGGGGTAAGATTTATCCAATCAATCGCCACGAAAAAGAAATTCTGGGATTGCCGTGTTACAGTTCCATTACCGAGATTCAAGCCCCGCTTGACCTGATCGTGATTAGTTTGCCGGGCAAAACGGTGATCTCCGTGATGCAAGAAGCCGAGCAACGTGGTGATGTCAAGGGCGTTGTGGTGCTCTCTGCTGGATTCGCTGAAACGGCGATCCCGGAAAATGTCGAGTTACAACGCCAACTCGTCGAGATTGCGCGCCGCTCTGGCATTCGGGTGTTTGGGCCGAATTGTATCGGCATTATGAATCCGGACTTGAGATTGGTCACTGGTTTTCACCCTGGGATCGAGCTCGTGCCCGGTAATCTCGGTTACGTAACGCAAAGCGGTGCGCTCGGCGGCGCGCTCGTGACCCAAGCCCTCAGTCAGCCCAAGCCAATGGGTTTTACGCGATTCGGTCATGTCGGCAACATGTGCGATGTATCGAATGTAGAATTGATCGAAGAGTATGGCAACGATCCCAGAATTGCAGTGATTCTTGTCTATCTTGAGGGAGTCAAAGACGGGCGAGCATTTATGCGTGTGGCGTCCCAGGTCGCTCAAAAGAAACCGGTGCTTGTACTCAAGGTAGGGCGTACCGAGATTGGCTCCAAGGCAACCCTCTCGCACACAGGCACGCTCGCTGGCTCGGATGCGGTATATAGTGGCGCGTTCAAACAATGCGGAGTCGTGCGCGCAAACACCGTGCACGATTTGATCGCCGGTGCCAAGGCGATTTCGATGTTGACTAAACCGCGCGGCAACCGGGTGTGCATCCTAACGGAAGCCGGGGGCATGGGCGTAATCAGTATGGACGAGGTGGAAGTCGGCGGAGTGTTGAAACTCGCGCCGATGAGCCAAGCGACCTGCGAGAAACTCACAGCATTGTTGCCACCGATGGCAATGGTTTGCAAGCCGAATGGATACGTGGATATGACCGCCGCTGCAATGCCGACTGAAATTGGGCATGCGTTGCGACTTGGTTTGTCCGATCCGAATGTGGATATGGTTGTGTTGAACAGTATTCCGCCCACATTCAAACCCGCGCTAGAGGTCGCCCAAGCCATTGTGGCGGTTGTCAAAGAATTCGATAAACCCGTGGTCGCTTGTTTCACAGTCAACCAGGCAATGGTGGAAACGCGCCAATATCTTGAAAGAAACGGCATTCCCACGTTTGACTCGCCTGATTATGCCGTACGTGCGCTGGGAATATTGACCCAAGCAACATTCAACTCAAGTCATTCGCTCGAGGATACACCTGTCGCGCATCACCCAATCCTTGAACGCGCAATCGCTGAAGGGCGACATCTGTTAGAACCCGAGGCGCTCGATTTTCTCAGCGATAACGGCGTCGCTGTGATGCCGCACGTTTTGGCGCGCACGCGCCAAGATGCACAGCGCGCGGCGAAGGGAATGAACTGTCCGGTCGTGCTCAAGATTGTTTCGCCCCAAATCATTCACAAGAGCAATGTTGGCGGTGTCAAGATTAATCTGCACGGGGAAGAAGCGGTTGGGCAAGGATTTGATCGGCTAGTGAACGAGGTTGAACACGCGGCGCCCGAGGCGAACATTCATGGCGCGCTCGTCGTGCCGATGGCGCAACCGGGCACCGAGTTCATCATCGGCATGGTGCGTGATCCCCAATTTGGTCCCACGATCATGTTTGGGATGGGCGGCGTGTTTGTGGAATTGTTCCAGGATGTAAGCTTTCGCATCGCGCCGTTTGATCAAGAGGTCGCACTAGATATGATCAAGGAGACGAAGGGTTATCGCGTCTTGCAAGGTATGCGTGGCGAGGAACAAAAGGACAGGGCAAGTCTAGTGGATTTGTTGGTTCGGGTTTCACAAATAGCTGTCAGTTATCCGCACATCAAAGAAATTGATCTGAACCCGATTCGTGTCTATGAAAACGGATATAGCGTTTTGGATGCGCGAATTCTGTTAGGCACAGAATAGCCAGTTTGGAATTATGCAACAGCGCTGTGCAATGTATACATGGGTGAACCTTTACGATGCAGGAACAAGATACTCAAATAGAGCTTAGTGCAACGTTGTCGAGTAGGTATTTTCGCGTCATTGCGGCGGGGCTGGTTGCGTTAGGTGGACTGTATGTTGGCTGGGCAACACCGTTCGCGCCTGATCTGGGTTTAAGCGGTCACAAGGCGTTGATGGGCCTGATCATCGCCCTGGGACTGTGGATTTTCAAACCGCTAGAGATTCCATTCTCGGTCACCGCTGGGCTTATGCTCGCCCTCTTTCTGGCAAGCGGCATTCCCGCGGTCAATGTTTTTTCAGGGTATACCTCGCCTGCCGTTTGGATTTTGATTCCGGCGCTTTTCTTTGGATTTGCGCTGGCGCACACCGGATTAGGACGCCGACTTGCGTTCTTGGTTCTCCGAATGTTTGAGCCAACCTATCTGGGCTTGACGTTGGCATGGGTTATCATCGGGGTTGTCCTCTCTGCGTTGACGCCTTCAATTACCGTTCGCACGGCAATTATGATGCCGGTCGCGGTGACTTGTTGCGATTTGGCAAAACTGCCGAATGGCTCCAAAGGGCGCGGGCTGGTTCTGTTGACCGCTATGTCGATGGCGATGTTGCCGGGCGCGGGCTGGATGACGGGCACGCTCACTGGTCCAACGCTGATTGGTTTTTACAATGCAACCGACGGTTTGCAAGGTCTCATCAACTTTGGCAGTTGGGCACAGGTTGCTTTGCTTGAGGTGGCGGTGGCGACGGTGCTGTTAGCGGTGGGCGGCTATGTGTTGATGAAACCCAGCGAGCCGATGTCGCAATTTATCACGAAACAAGTCTTTATCGAAGTGTATCGCAAATTGGGTGCGTGGTCACGCCAAGAAAAATGGACCGCCGGAATTTTGGTCATGGCATTTTTGATGTTCGTCACTGCGCCGTTGCATCAAATTCCAGATGCCGCAACGTGTTTGTTTGCATTTTTTCTGCTCACCGCCGGTGGAGTCATTTCTACGCAAGACATTGGTCCAGGGATCAACTGGGACATTGTGATTTTTTTCGGTGCGGGCTTGTGTATCGGCTCGGTGCTGACGTTCACTGGTGTATCCAAATGGCTGGCTTCTTTAGTGATTCCCGCTCTCGCGCCGGTAGCGGGTAACCCCTGGGTCTTTTGCTTTGCCATAATGATCTTTTTGTTCGTGTGGCGTTTTGTGGATATTGTGATTATGATTCCAACGGAAGCAATTCTCGTGTCAATTCTGCCGGCCATTGCCACAGCATACCACATCAATCCCTTAGTATGGATCGGCTTGTTCGTTCTACCGGTGAATGCGATGTTTATGAACTATCAAAACTCGTTTGTGCTGGTTGGCGAATCGCTGGCGAAAGAAAAAGGGTGGCAACCCAATCAGTTGCTGATGTATGGGAGCATTTATTTTGTGGTCAGCTTGCTTGCTTTGCTAGTTGTGATTCCATATTGGATTGGGCAGGGATTTTTCCGATAGATATGCTACCGGTGCGGATCAAATCGTCAACGGAAGAGCCACCATAAAAATCATCGGCGAAAAATTGACGCTGTAGCACGCCTACTGCCACAGAGATGCCACAACAAGCGATTTGAGGTAAACTGGAGCCATGAAACCAACTACCTCAACCACCTCATCCAAACTAGTGGACTGACCATTTAATTTTGTCCCACAATTCACAGCACTGTCAAGGCACGTCCTGGTCTTGTCATTTCGAGGCACGCCTTTTGTGCCGAGAAATCTCTGCCGCAGTGCGTGAGATTTCTCGCTTCGCTCGAAATGA
>CAIKBD010000147.1 GCA_903825565.1 uncultured Anaerolineales bacterium
CAAGGCGACTTTCGCAAGATCGTGCAAGGCGTGAACGACACACTTGACGCGGTGATTGGACCGTTGAACGTGGCGGCGGAGTATGTGGATCGAATCGCCAAGGGCGACATTCCGGCAAAGATCACGGACAAGTACAACGGCGATTTCAACGAAATCAAAAACAACTTGAACACGTGTGTGGACGCGGTGAACGCGCTCGTGGCGGATGCGAACATGCTATCGCGCGCAGCGGTGGATGGCAAGTTGGCGACGCGGGCGGACGCGACGAAACATCAAGGCGACTTTCGCAAGATCGTGCAAGGCGTGAACGACACGCTTGATGCGGTGATCTCGCCGATCAACGATACGAATCAGATTCTCGCGCTCGTCGCACGCGGTGATTTGACCGTGCAGACGGCGGAGCGCGGCCGCTACCAGGGCGATTTCGCTACGCTCCAAAGCAGTATTGAAGCGATGTTGAACGGTTTGAAAGGTATGGCGGGACAGACTCGCCAGGGTGCGGTGAATATGGGGTCTGCCACATCGCAAATCGTCGCCTCTTCGACGCAGATGGCGAGCACGACGCGCGAGCAGGCGAGCGCGGTGAACCAGATCACGGCGACGGTGCAAGAGATCAAGGCGTCGGCGGAGCAAGTGGCGCAACGCGCGCAAGGCGTCGCCGAGCAAGCGGCGCAAGCGTCCCAGGTCGCGCAACGCGGCGCGGAGGCGGCGAACGCATCGCTCGCCGGCATGGAAGATATTCGCGCCAAAGTCGAAGCGATTGCCGAAAACATTCTCGCGCTTTCCGAACAGACCCAGCAAATTGGCGAGATCATTGACACGGTGACGGACAGTGCCGGGCAGTCGAACATTCTCGCGCTGAACGCGGCGATTGAAGCGGCGCAAGCGGGCGAAGCCGGCAAGGGCTTTCGTGTGGTGGCGGACGAGGTTCGCAGTTTGTCGGAGCAATCGCGGCAAGCGGCGGCGCAAGTCAAAGTGATTTTGGGCGACATTCAAAAAGCGACGAATCTGGCGGTGATGGCGACAGAGCAAGGCACGAAAGGCGTGCAAGCCGGCATCGAGCAAGTGAGTCGGACGACGCAGACGATCAACGATCTAACCAAAGTCGTCGATCAATCGTCGCAAGCGGCGCAACAGATTGTGGCGGGCGTGGAACAGCAAACCATCGGCTTGGATCAGATTGCGCTGGGGATGAACGACATCAACCAAGCGGCGCAGCAATCGGCGAGTGGCGCACAGCAATCACAAAAAGCCGCGCAAGATTTGGCGGATTTGGCGGAGCAGTTGAAAGGCACCGTCGCACAGTACCGGTTGAATTAGGGTTCGCGCTAGAAAATTTTGCGGGGCGTGTACTCAGACCCTTCGGGTTGCCAAAACCCGAAGGGTCTACCCGCAGAATTAAAGATTCTGTTGGCAACCCTGCCGCCGATTCAAATCGGCGGCTGAACCAGGTAGAAATCGGTTGAAACCGATTCGCTTCGCACAACTCGGTTTACCGAGTTTTCACCTGCGTGAGGCGGGCGTTGGAAACGCCCGCCGGAGTTCGTCAACAGAGTCATTAAATTGGCGGGCAAGTCTGCCCGGTCGCACATCGTTTTTTCTTGCGGAAATGTCTCCCTCCTCCCTGGGTCACGCGGCAAAGCGCGTTGTGTCGCGTGACGACAGATTGGAGCCGAATTACAATGAATTGGATCACCCATTCCCTTCGGGGCAAACTTCTTGCGCTCTTTCTTGTTTTGGCGCTCCTCCCATTAGCGGCGGTGAGCGTTTTGGCGTTTTGGCAAAGCGAGCAGATGTTGCACACGCGCATTTTTGCGGAACTGGATCGCACGGCGGAATTTGAGGCGAACGCGATTGCGCGTTGGGTGCGCGAGCGCAAAGACGATATGGTGGTTGTTGCCGGCACGGCACGCGTTCGTACGATGAATCCCGCCCAGGTTGCCGATTCGATCAAGCAGTATTTCGATCAATGGGGCATCTACGAAACGATGTTTCTGGCGGGCTTGGATGGCAAGACGATTTATCGCACGGATGGTGCGACGCCGCTTGAGCTTGCCGAGCGCGATTATTTTCGGCGTGCCCTGCGCGGCGAGACGGTGTTCACGGATCCGGTGATCTCCAAGGCGACCGGCAACCTCGTGTTTGTGGCGGCGGCGCCGGTTCAGGTGGACGGCAAAATAGTTGGGGTGCTGGGCGGCACCTTGCCGACGACGACTTTTGTCAACTTGTTAGAATCCGCGCAGGTCGGCAAGTCCGGCGAAGCGTACCTGATCAATGCGGAAGGATTTTTCATTACGCCATCGCGCTTTGCCGCCGAACTGAAAAAAGCGAAACGGATCGAGGAGCGCGCGGAACTTGAAATCCAGGTCAAGTCGCTGGGTGCGCAAGACGCGTTGCGCGGCAAAAGCGGCGTGCGCGAGTACACTGATTATCGCGGGGCTACCGTGCTGGGCGCGTACCGCCCCGTCGAACAAACCACGTGGGGCTTGCTCATCGAGCAGGACGACGCGGAAGCCCTGGCGTCGGTGACCAATCTTTCGCAAATGATGCTGGGCATTGCCGGCGTCGCCGTGCTGTTTGTGATCGGCGGCGGGTGGTGGGCGGCGCAATCGCTCACCGCGCCGGTGATCGCCAGCCGCGAAATGATCCAAGAGATGGGGCGCGGCCATTTGGGCAAGCGCTTGCGCTCGACGCGGCAGGACGAAATCGGCGACATGGCGCGCGCGATGGACGCGTTCGCCGACGATCTGCAAGGCGTCGTGGCGACGATGCAACAGATCGCGGCGGGCGATTTGTCGGCGCGGGTGACGCCCAAAGATGCGCGCGACGAAATCAGCCCCGCGCTGCAAAGCACGCTGGACTCGTTGCGCGGCTTGGTCGGCGAAGCCGAACGCCTCACCCATGCGGCGGTTGCCGGCAACTTGGCGACGCGCGGCGATGCGGCAAAATTCCAGGGCGGCTATCGGGAAATCGTGCAAGGCGTGAACGACACGCTCGACGCGGTGATCGCGCCGCTGAATGTGGCGGCGGAGTACGTCGCGCGCATTTCCCAGGGCGACATTCCGGCGAAAATTACCGCCGAGTATCACGGTGATTTCAACAAATTAAAAAATAACCTCAACCGGTGTATCGAAGAAATTGATGGCTTGGTGGACGATTTGAGCGTCTTGATCCAAGCGGCGGTCGCCGGCAACTTGAGCGTCCGCGATGATGTTTCGACGAACCGAGGGGTGTTCCGCGATATTATGCAAGGCGTCAACGATATGCTCGATGCCATCGTCAACCCGCTGAACGTCGCGGCGGACTATGTGGCGCGGATCAGTCAGGGCGACATTCCTGAAAAAATCGCGCGCGCGTATCGCGGCGATTTCAACACGCTCAAGGATAACCTCAACCTGATGATCGAACAGCAAAGTGTTTTGGTGGACGAGATGGGCGTGGTGATCACTGCGGCGCGCGACGGGCGCCTGAACCAGCGCGCGAATCCCGAACGCACGAGCGGCGTCTATCGCAAATTGTTGCGCGGCGTCAATGACACGCTCGACGCGTTGATCGCACCGCTGAACGTCGCCGCCGAGTACGTGGATCGCATCGCCCAGGGCGACATTCCCGCACCGATCACGGAGCAGTATCACGGTGATTTCAACGAAATCAAAAACAATCTCAACACGTGTGTCGCCAGTTTGAGTGGACTGACCGGCGGGATGCGCGCGATGTACGAAGCGCAAATGGCGGGCGACATCGAAGCGTACATGGACGCGGAAAAGTTTACGGGCGCGTACCGTGTGATGGCGCAGGGCGCTAACGCCGGCGTCAAGATGCACGTGGACAATATTTTGCTCATCCTCGACATCCTCGCCAAGTATGCGGAGGGCGATTTTACGCCGACGCTGAAAAAATTGCCGGGCAAGCAAGTGTTGGCGAATCAAACGATGGACAAGTTGCGGAATAATTTGATCGCGCTGACCGGCGAAGTGAACGCGCTGGTGCGCGCGGCGGTGGCGGGCAAGTTGGCGACGCGCGCAGACGCCGCCCAGTTCCAGGGGGATTGGGCGAAACTGGTGCAAGGCGTAAACGACACCCTTGATGCGGTGATTGGTCCCTTGAACGTGGCGGCGGACTATGTGGCGCGCATCAGTCAGGGCGACATCCCGCCGAAAATTACGGATAACTATAACGGCGATTTCAACACGATCAAGAATAATCTCAACCAGTGCCTTGACGCGATCAACTTGTTGGTGATTCACAGCAACTTGCTCTCGCAAGCGGCAATCGAAGGCAAACTGGCGACGCGCGCGGATGCGAGCCGGCATCACGGCGATTTCCGCAAGATCGTGCAAGGCGTCAACACGACGCTCGACGCGGTGATCGCGCCGATCAACGACACGAACGCGATTCTGGCGCAGGTGGCGCGCGGCGATCTGACCGTGCAAATGCGCGGTCAGTATCAGGGCGATTATGCGACGTTGCGGGACAGCATCGAAAAAATGATCGTCGGTCTCAAAACGATGGCGGTGCAAACCAAGCACGGCGCGGGAGACACGAGTTCCGCGACGACGCAGATCGTGGCGACGCTGGCGCAGATGGCGAGCACGACGCGCGAGCAGGCGAGCGCGGTGAACCAAATCACGGCGACCGTGCGCGAGATCAAATCCTCGGCGGAACAGGTGGCGCAACGCGCGCAAAGCGTTGCCGAATCCGCCGGGCAAGCCGTGCAAGCGGCGCAACGCGGCACGAACGCGGCGGGCGCATCACTCGCCGGCATGGAAGACATTCGCGCCAAAGTGGAAGCGATTGCCGAAAACATTCTCGCGCTTTCCGAACAAACCCAGCAAATTGGCGCGATCATTGACACGGTGAGCGACATCGCCGGGCAGTCGAACATTCTCGCGCTGAACGCGGCGATTGAAGCGGCGCAAGCCGGCGAAGCGGGCAGGGGTTTCCGCGTGGTGGCGGATGAGGTTCGCAGTTTGTCGGAGCAGTCGCGGCAAGCGGCGGCGCAAGTCAAAGTGATTTTGAGCGACATTCAAAAAGCGACGAACCTGGCGGTGATGGCGACGGAGCAAGGCACCAAAGGCGTGCAAGCCGGCATCGAACGCGTCGCGCAAACATCGCAGACGATCAACGACCTGGCGACGGTGGTCGAACAATCGGCGCAAGCGGCGCAACAGATTGTGGCGGGTGTGGAACAGCAAACCATCGGCTTGGATCAAATTGCGCTGGGGATGAACGACATTAACCAGGCGGCGCAACAAGCGGCGAGCGGCGCGCAACAAGCGCAAACTGCCGCACAGAGTTTAAGCACATTAGCGGAACAGTTGGAAACGACGGTCGCACAGTACAAGATGTGAAACCTTGCCGTTCGTTCCGGTAGCGCGGGTCTGCCTCCGCGGCGAGTGAACGGTAAGGGAGAAGGTCGAAATGCTTCACGAAGATAACTGGATTCAGCGTTTGATCCGCTTTGGCAGTGACCGGCGGCTACGCACGAAAATTCTCGGCGGCTATTTGATGATTGCGGCGATGCTCGTGGTTGGCACGGGTGTTGGCTATTTCGGGATGAAGGCGATCAACGACGAAATGTCCGTGCTGTACAACGAAGAGGTCTTGGCGCTGTTGCACATTCAACAGGCGCAAGCCGCGTGGCAACACATTCCGCCGAACGTGTACAAATTTGCGACGCTGGCGGCGGAACGGGTGACTTTGGAGAATGAAATTCAGGCGGATATAACGCAGGTCAAGCGCAACCTCGACGCGTATCGCCAGACCCGGCTGGACGAGGCGGAGCGGCGTGAACTGGATCGCTTTGAGCAGGCATGGGCAACCTACCAGCGCGATCTGTTGACGGATCTCGATCAACTCAAAGCGGCGAACGACCGCGCCTTTTGGGATCGACATCGCGCGGGCGGCGTGGCGGCAACCAACCAAGCTCTGCTGACCGCGGCGCTCGAAAAATTAATTGCGCTGAACATGCAAAACGCCGACGCGGGGCAAGCGCGGGGTGCGGCTACTTTTCGCGTGGCAGGCGCGATTGCTGTGTTCGGCGGCGCGTTTGGCGTGTTGATTGCGATTGTGGCTGGTTCGATTATTTCACAGCGCATTACCGCGCCGGTCGCCAAGACCGTGCAGATGATGCAAGAGATCGGCAAGGGGCGGCTGGGCATGCGGCTGAACTTGACGAGCCGCGATGAAGTGGGTGTGCTCGCGCAAACGATGGATCGTTTCGCCGACGATTTGCAAAACATGCTGAATCACAACTTGACGCGCATCGCCGATGGCGATCTCGATCTGCAAATCAACTTTTTCGACGAACGCGACGAGATCGCCGCGGCGGAAAAACGCATCTTGGACGCGCTCCGCGCGTTGGTCGCCGAAATGAACATGCTCACGCGCGCGGCGGTCGCCGGCGATTTGGCGGTGCGCGGCGATCCGGCGAAATTCCAGGGCGGCTATCGCCAAGTCGTCCAACAAATGAACGACACGATGGATGCGGTGATCACGCCGCTGAATGTAGCGAGTGATTCGTTGCAGCGTTTCGCCGAGGGGCGGCTCTCCGCTAAAATCACTGACGAATTGCGCGGCGAGTACGCCAAGATCAGCGCGAGCGTCAACGCGGTGGTCGCCATGTTGCAAACGCGCAACGCGGATGTCGAGGCGTTGATTCAAGCCGCGTTGGCGGGGGACTTGCATCGGCGGGCAGATGTGACCAAGTATGCGGGCGCGAACGCCAACATCTTGATCGCCGTCAACCGGATGCTCGACGCGTTTACCCAGCCGTTGCAAGTTGCGGCGGAATATGTGGCGCGCATCGCGCGCGGCGAAATCCCGGCGAAAATTACCGACACATATCAGGGCGATTTCAACACGCTCAAAAATAACCTCAACCAGTGTATTGATGCGATCAACGCGCTGATCGCCGACGCGGACGGGTTGGCGCAAGCGGCAATCGCCGGCAAACTCTCCACGCGCGCGGATGCGCGCCGGCATCAAGGCGATTTTCGCAAAATCGTGCAAGGCGTGAACGACACACTCGACGCGGTGATCAGCCCCTTGAACGTGGCGGCGGAGTACGTCGAACGCATCGCGCAGGGCGATGTGCCCGCGCCGATCACGGAGCAGTATCGCGGCGATTTCAACGAACTGAAAAATAATTTGAACACGTGCATCGGCGCGATCAACGCGCTGATCGCCGACGCGGATCGCTTGAACCGGGCGGCGCGCGCGCAAGCATTCGAAACGCGCGCGGACGTGACCCAGCATCACGGCGATTTCCGCAAGATCGTGGACGGCGTGAACTGTACGCTCGACGTGATGGTGGACCAGATTTTTTGGTACGAGCAATTGCTCGACGCAATCCCGCTCGGCATTTCGGTGACGGACAATGATCTGCGCTGGACGTTCATCAATAAACCGGTTGAAGAATTTGCCGGTTTGAAACGGCGGCAAGCCGTGGGGCAAGCGTGCGCCGGCTTCAAGGCAGGCATTTGCAACACAGAGCAATGCGGGGTCGCGCGGTTGCGCCAGAATCAAATGCAGACCGCCTTTGAAAGCCAGGGTCGCCATTTCCAGGTGGACTCGGCATACGTGCGGAACACGCGCGGCGAAACCATCGGGCACATTGAAGTGATGCGCGACGTGACGCCCACGACCCGGCGCAACGAGTTTACGCGCGCCGAACTGGCG
>CAIKBD010000148.1 GCA_903825565.1 uncultured Anaerolineales bacterium
GCTGTTGTCTTCGCCAGGGAATTCGCCCCAGGTCAAGAAATTGCCGAGTCCTTCGCCAATCGCGGCGTAATCTTTGTAGAACGGCGCAATCGCGAGCAAGTCGGGAATGTAAACCTGGTCAACGAATTCAATCATTTTCGTAATGGAATCGTTGATGATAGAAAGGCGTTCGGCGTTGACGGCGGTATCGCTGTTCAGGTCAATCGGCATTGGAATGCCGCCGACGACAAAGTTCGGGTGCGGATTCTTGCCGCCGAAAATTGTGTGAATCTTGGTCGCGTCTTTTTGCCAATCGAGCGCTTCGAGATAGTGCGCGACCGCGAGCAAGTTGATTTCGGCGGGCAGTTTGTACGCGGGATGTCCCCAGTACGCATTCGCAAAAATCGAAAGCTGACCGCTGTCTACAATCGCTTGCACTTTTTTCTGCACGTCCGCAAAGTACGCGGGCGATGAATTGCGCCACGATGAAATGCTTTGTTGAATCTCGGATGTTTTCTTTGGGTCGGCTTTCAATGTCGCCACCACGTCCACCCAGTCGAGTGCGTGCAGGTGATAAAAGTGCATCACGTGGTCGTGAACGTACTGTTGCGCAATCATCAAGTTGCGAACAATGTTTGCGGTTTTTGGAATTTTGATTTTGAGCGCATCTTCGACGGAGCGAATGGACGCGAACGAGTGCACGGTCGTGCATACGCCGCACGCGCGTTGCGTGAATGCCCACGCTTCACGCGGGTCGCGTCCCTTCAAAATCGTTTCGATGCCACGCACCATCGTGCCCGATGAGTACGCTTTGGTGATAACGTTATTTGCATCCACTTCCGCTTCGATGCGGAGGTGACCTTCGATGCGAGTAATTGGGTCTACGACAATTCGTTGAGCCATTTTTTTCTCCTATTCGACCAAGGCGTCCGCAACGAGTTGCGACAACCCAGCCACTTTCCAGTCAAGATTGAAATGCTGAACGCAATCGGTGAATTGCAAGCGACAGTTCGAGCACGCCATTGCCACCGTCTTCGCGCCGACCTTGTTGACCTGGTCAATCTTTAATTCGAATGACGCATAGCGAATCGGGTCAGCTTCTTTGATGGCGATGACGCCACCGCCGCCACTGCAACAAATGGACTCTTCCTTGTTCGGCGTCATTTCTCTGAATGACTTGGGCGCGAGAATGTTCAAGATGTCGCGCGGCTCTTGAATGTGACTGCCGCGTCGTTGAATCTTGCACGCATCGTGGAACGTAATCGTGCCGTTGCCATCGAGCGCACCTGGTTTCAGTTTGATGCGACCACTCTTGACGTACTCGCCGAGCAAACCTGCGATGTGCGTGATTTCAATTTCAGGAACATCCATCAAGTTTGCGGATGTCCAACGCAACGCATCGTACGCGTGACCGCATTCGGTGACGACGATTTTCTTGACGCCGAGTTCTTTCGCCGCGCTGAACACGCGATTCATAAACTCTTTGGTCAATTTGTCGTTGCCTTCATAGAAACCAAAGTTGACGACCTCACGACCTTTTTTCGAGAGCGTCCATTTTTCGCCCGCCGCGTTCAAGATTTTTGCAATCGCGGCGAGGTTGTTCGGGAACTTCATAATCTCGATGGACGAAAAGACGACGAGCGTGTCTGCGCCTTTCACATCCATCGGCATTTCGATTTCCCATTCGTCCGCAACCCATTCAATGCGGGAATCGAACACATCGTCCGTCACGCCGAGCGGCGAGCCAATTTCTTCTTGCTTGTTCACTGCCGCTTTTAAATCGGCGGGGACGGCTTGCGCGTCGGACAAACCTTCGCGCACGGTGTGAATTAGCGGACCCAGGTTGATACCCATCGGGCAGACCATCGAACACTTGTTGCACATTGTGCACGCTTGATAATCGATAAAACTCCAATGCGCGATGTCTTCATCGGTCACGGGTTTATCGAGTTTGAAGGCAACTTTGAATTTGCCGACGGGCGTGAATCGTTGTTCATACGCGCGGCGGAGCAATTCGATTTTCCACACGGGCGCGAATTCGGGATTGCCAGAGCTTTGATAGAAATGGCACGCTTCGGCGCACATCCCACAACGGGTGCACGCTTCGAGTTGCGCGGCGACATACGCGCCAGTTTTTTCGACGAAGGTATTGATTACAGTTTGTGATTTCATCGTCATCCTCCTACGGCGTCACCGCGCGCTTGCCGAAATCCGAACCGTGAATCGCTTTCGAGAAAAAGTAGAACATAAAATGGGAGATGCGGCTCAAGGGAATCCAAATCAACAGCACATCAACGGTGAGCATATGAATAGCGAACAACGTATCGTATTCAGGAATGACGTGATGCGTCATCGCGTAACCGCTGACCATCGGCAAGAACACGACAAGCCAGTTTAGCCATTCGGCGGGACCTGTGAGCAATTTCAGAACTGGGTTCACGAGGCGATTGATAAAGAGCGCAATCATCGCAACGATGGCACCCGCAGCAAGCCAGTCCACAATCGGCTGAGGCAGAGAGAACCACGCAAAGCCGAGCAGACTTTTCCAAACGAGCACGTGCGCCGCGCCAAGGAAAATCACGACGAACAAACCCAGGTGGAACAAACCGCCCGCAAGGTAAGTGATGGGGTTGCGGGTGAAGGTATTCTTAACCCAGGGAATAAAGGGCCAAATCAAAATGCCTTTGGCAAACGACATCGCGATGCCGTTGACTTTGCTTCCCTTGCTTTTTACCTTGTCCGCTTTCCAACCCAACGCGAGGACAGCGACCAAGCGATAGGTCATCCCTGCGATAAAGACGAGCAGAGCCACTTGGAAAAAAGGACCTCGCGCAAATTCAAGAGTAGATTCCCAGTTCATCGTGTCCTCCTATCCTTCCTTCTTTTCTTCAGCGTGCGCGCCTTTTTTCTGCACTTGATTGGCGAGAGCGGCTCCAACGCCGAGCACTGCGCCTGCGGCAACGGCTGCGCCCGCCATCGTCACAGTTGGTGGAGCGAGCGGCGCGGATTGACCTTGGTAGAATCCGCCACCGTCCCAGAAATTCGGTTCGGTGCAACCCAGGCACGGATGCCCCGATTGAATCGGGAACGAGAGACCTTGGTCCCACTTGATAGTTGCGCACGAGCTGTACGTCGTCGGACCTTTGCAACCTAGCTTGTAGAGGCAGTACCCTTTTTTCGCGCCTTCGTCGTCGAACGATTCGGCAAACTTGCCAGCTTCGTAGAACGGGCGGCGCAAGCAACGGTCGTGAATCGTTTGCGCGTAAAATGTTTTCGGGCGATGCAAATTGTCGAGTTCGGGCAGTCCACCAAAGACGACAAAATGCGCGATGGTTCCTGTGGTCGCTTCGGGAATCGCGGGACAACCTGGGATGTTGACGACGGGTTTATCGGTGATAAGTTCCCAGACGCCTTTGGCATCGGTTGGATTTGGATTTGCGCGCGGGAGTCCGCCGAACGAAGCACAGTTGCCTGTCGAGATGATTGCCGCCGCGCCCTTCGCCGTTTCTTTCAACAAGTCCAACGCCGTGCGTCCACCGATGGTGCAATACACGCCATCGTTCGCGACGGGAATCGAACCTTCGACAACAAGGATGTACTTGCCAGCGTACTTTTTCATTGCATCTTCTTTGGCTTTTTCGGCTTGAAAGCCAGCCGCCGCAGAAAGCGTTTCGTGGTATTCAATCGTAATCGTGTTTAGAACGAGGTCAACGAGCGTGGGGGATTGCGAGCGGGTAATCGCTTCACTGCATCCAGCGCAATCGGAAAATTCGAGCCAGATGACGGGAACGCGTTGTTTGGTTTCGAGCGCATTGGCAATCAAATTCGCAGACGCGGAATCGCGGACGTTGTTCAATTGCGCGGGTAATCCGCTCTCTTCCAAAGGCGGCGCAAATTTCATACCCATTGCGCCGACCAAGACGCCGCACATTTTGACAAAGTCGCGGCGTGAAATGCCTTGCTTTTTCAAATGTTGTCCAATGGTTTCTTCGGGCATTAGTTCCTCCTCTTCGAGAACTAGTTCGATGGTTGGTTCGTTTGATAGTTTGTTAGTGCGACAGTGGACTCTAGATTTTGCAAACCAACTATCGAACTAACAAACTATCCAACCATTTCACTGACACGAAATATTTTCAGCTTCCATCTTTTTCTGATACGCGGCGACGCCATCCGCGCCAGTGACGAGCACGCCCTTTTCAGCGTCCCAGGCATTCGCTTGGATTTCTGCAATCCAGCCCTCGCCATAAGGGTCGCTGATGGCGATATTCGGGTTGCTCGTAAGTTGTTCGTTCGCGCGCAAAAGGACGCCAGTGACAGGCGCGGGCACGGGACCGACGAACTTGCTGCTTTCAACCGTCGCTACGCTTTTGCCTTGCTTGACTTCTTGTCCGATGTTTTTCGCTTTGACAGTAACTGCCGCGAGTTTGCCACCCGACAATTTGCCAGCAACCGAGGTCATACCGACGCGAATCACGCCACCGTCCATCGGTTTCGCCCACACGTGCTTTTCGATGAGGTAATATACATCTTCAGGTAAATTGCATCCACGTACATTTGCCATTTGGGAATCCTTTCTGTTGTCCAGATGAAACGCGTTACGTATTACGTATTATGTATTACGCAATACGTTAGAACGTGAGTACCGTCTTGCAGTCTTCCGCCAACTGCCACATTGTTGCGCCGCCGACCATCTTCACTTCGGGAATCAAGTCTTCGAGCGCGATGTCGTTCAATTCAGTCGAGGCGGTACAGGCGAGCATTTTTACGCCGGCTTCGATGGCTTCGTTGAGGAATGCGCTGACGGGCTTGCCGCCCGCTTTAGGATAAATCGTTTCCGCCATTCCTTTTTTCAACAACAACGTACCGTCGATGGTAAAGAACATTGTCACGTCGTACTCCATCGCCGCGGCGAGACTCGCAAAGAAAAACGGGGTCGCACATCGGCGAGGCGTCTCAGGACCACTGGTCATCACAATCATTACTTTGTCGTCAGCCATTTCAATCTCCCGAAATAGTGTGCAGTGGATCGTGGGAAGTGGATAGTCAAACACTGTTCACTACTCACCGTCCACTCTCCACTGTCTTAGAATGAAAGCGCAATCGCATCCTGGGATGCAAATTGCAAGAACGTTGCCGCGCCGCCAATTTCGACGCCATCAATCAAATCTTCTTTTTTGATGCCCATCACATCCATGGACATTTGGCACGCAATGAGCCGCACGCTGGATTCTTGCGCGAGTGCAAGCAGTTCACTCACTTTGGCGACGTTGGCTTTTTTCATCCAGCCGTTCATCATGCCGGTCGCTACTGCGGTCATCCCCGGCAGTACGCCGAGAATGTTGGGCACGGGAATTCCCGGAACCGGTTGCGGCATTGCCGGATTGGCGATGGGCGCGACTTGGAGTTTATCGGCATTGCCTTTCTTCAAAATCTCCAAGCCGTAGAACGTAAAAAAGATTGCCGCATCCATATCCATCGCCACGGCGGCGGTCGCCAGAATCAACGGAGGATAAGCGGCATCAAGCGTACCGTGCCACGAAATGATCGCGAGGCGTTTGGCTTCTGACATAGGTACCGCTCCTTTTACTTGGCGCGTTTGATAAAGAACACGAACTTGGCGCCGTCCTTTTCGTGTCCCAGGAGTGTGTGCCCGGTTTTCGCCGCCCACGATTCCACATCACTGACCGAACCCGGGTCGGTCGCGATCATTTTGAGTACTTGCCCCACTTGCAAAGCATCCACTGCTTTTTTCGTTTTGAGAATGGGCATCGGGCAAGCCATGCCACTGCAATCGAGCGTCGAATCAACTTGAACATCCATTGGATCCTCCTTGAAATAAAAATGCCTTGACGCGACGAAATACTCGTCACATCAAGGCAGTCATCACCTTGAACTGCACTTGTCAAATGATTTGCCCTCGTTAGCAAATCGCTACCGCTCGGCGGATTCGGTTATACTTGCGCGAGTTGGGCAACTTGGCGCAAGCGTTTCAGCAAATCGAGCCGTTGTTCGCCGATTTCCGAAAACGTGTCGGCGACTTTTTGTAACAATTTCAAAAGCCAATCAGCGCGCGTAGGTTCGACAATTCGAATTTGTAATGCGGCTTGCTGTAAATCGGCGGTTGGAATATCACATGCTTGCGCAAGTTCGCTGACCGGCAAAGCGCGGCGCGCCGGTTCATCGCTTACAAATTGACCGGCGAAAATCATCGCGACGAATTCATCTTCCACTTGAATGCGACCGCGCGCGTACTGCAAACCGGCATGACAGTGTTCGATCCGCGGGGCGCGTTCGGTGGGTTGCGCCAGCCGTTGCCACGAGGCTTCGCACCGGCGGCGACCTTCGGGTGAGGCGAGAATCAAATTGCAATACGCGCACGAGTTCGTGAACGGCGTAAGGGGCTTGCCCTCCAACGTCGTCGTCACCGCGCCCACATCCGCCGCGGCTGAGAAAACATCTTGAATCGGCGCGAGACAACTGAGCGGCAACACATCGGCGGTCGGTCTGATCTCGCCGCCGTCGGTAACTTGCTTGAGCGATTTGGGGTTGACAATACATTCGTCAACGACGTTGCGCGGAAAGCGCCACTGCCCGCCGACGCGGATTCCTTGCAAGCGGCCATCACCCAACATTCGATAGATCGTCGTGCGATCTATTTTGAGCAATTCCTGTAATTGTCTAGTAGTCAGAAAATCATCCATCGCGCACATTCTATCATATTTTGATATAAAAATCAATATCAAATTAGGTCAAAATATAGCAACTCAATATACGGAATCATAGCGCGTTTGGATCTGAATCTACCCGCGTACTTCTTGGCGATTTTTGCCCGTCGTCTCCCCGCAACAAAAAAACCTGACCGACCCTTTTGACCGGTCAGGTTTTTCCGTACGCGTCATTGTCCAAAGATCGTGTAAAACTTGAACCCGCGTGCGGTCAATTCACGTAGCACCAGCTCCAACGCCTCTACCGTTTGACTGCGATCCCCGCCCCCATCGTGCATCAACACAATCGCGCCGGGGTGTGCGTTGCGGAGAATATGCGACGCAATTGCGTCCGTGCCCGGACGTCGCCAATCCATCGGATCGATATCCCACATCACGATTTGATACCCTAGTTCCGCCGCATATCCGCGCGTGTGTGAATCGGTCGCGCCGTATGGCGGTCTTAGGTAACGCACATCGCCATCCAGCGTGAACAAGTCTTTTGCCTCGCTCAGCAATGTCTTGCGCGTCAATTCCGATTCGCTGATGAATTGCTCGTGCGTAACATTTTGCAGCGAAATGTGCGTGTAGGTGTGATTGCCGATGTAATTCCCGGTGGTCGCTGCGGCGCGCACCAAATCGGGGTGCAATTTCGCGCTGCCGCCAATCACAAAAAACGTGCCGCGCGCGTGATAACGCGTGAGCAGATCCAAAAATCTCGGCGTGTAGACGCTCGGACCATCGTCGAATGTGAGATACACAACCGGGCTACCCTCTGGCGTGTGCGCGGGCAAATGATCGATCAGCGGCGCGCCGGGCTTGGTTGCAGTAAGCGGCGCTGGCGTCGGCGGCGCAACCGGCGCGATCACCGGCACAACATCGAGCGGGCCTGCGACCGAAACCACGTCACCGCGCACCCAGCCCTTTTGCTCGTTGATGCAACAAACCTGATACCAAGTCGTCTCCGGCGTCATGCCGATCATCTTACCAACGACATCCATCACACTTCCCACTTGCAACTTGCTCAATGCCGGAAACGTAATTGCGGGACCGGAGCGGATAAAGACGTTCGTCGTGAGGGGTTGCACGTGTGTGATCGGCGTGGGCTTGGGCAACGGAATGATCGGTTTGAGCAACGCGCGCCAAGTCTGCGCGTCCACCGCGCCGGTCGGCGCGAGTTTCTGCGTCGCCTGAAAATTCGCCACTGCGTTTCGCACCGTTTCGTTGTAGAGATCGTCGTTGCGCTCGGGATATTTGTAATTCAGGTACTCGTACTGCGCAAGCAACCGATTCAATTTGCGAACGAGAGGATCGCGTTGCCCGGTGCCGAGCGTGAACGTCAGCGCATCGGGGTGCGTGGTGATCCCGGCGATGACGCCGCCGGTAATCGTCGGAAATCCTTCGACCAGGTTGAAACGCATTTCGCCGGGCGGCGCGAGCGGTTTGCCATCGCTCGTTTCGAGAATCCGCACGAGCGCGGCATCGCCTTCGACGCGCCACACACCGCGCCACACACTGGGCTTGCCGCCAATCGTTTGCGGTGTTTGCGTCAAGGTGATTTTGCCGTCCACAAAAAGTTCGAGCGTAAATTCCTGCAAGTGATACTGCCCGACGAATGTCTGCGCGCTCTGGGCGCGTGGTGCGGGCAAACCTAGGTTTGGCGCACTGCGAAAGCCGGCAAGTAAAAACGTTAGCACACATCCGAGCAAGACGAAACGGAGATAACGATTCATTGGACACACTCCTCATCCAAGCCGAAGCCAAATTCATTGCAATTTTCTTTTCTGCCTGGATTATAAACTGCGCGCCCAAGTTGCGCCATAGAGATTTGGTCATCGAGAATGTCAAACCAGAATCCGCTCGGTCTCGCTCGAAATTGGCGTAAGGCATTTAGATCCTGGTGGCGAATTCCGGCGGGCGTTTTTAACGCCCGCCTAGCTCAGATGTAAACTCGGTAAACCGAGTTGCGTCAATCGGCTTGAGCCGATTTGCACTTGCTCAGCGGCGATTTCGCCAACAGTATCCAGTTATGTCGCTATTTGATCGCGGCGTACCTGAAATGCGAAATCATCGCGGGTGGAAGGATCGCTACCCGCGATTCGCAAAACAGACGGTTTTGAAGGGGACGCAAAAGAAAAGCACCCGAAAAAAGCCGTTAGGCGGCAATTCTCTGGTGCATAGGTATTGGTGCAAAATCGGGTTCGCCCTCACCCCAACTCGCAAATCTCCTCTTCCGTGTTGCGAGAGAGGGCTGGAGTGAGAAGCGATGTCAATGAACTTGCATCAACCGCCAGGGCTTTTCAAAAGTCAGGCGACCCTCATCCCAACCTTCTCCCTCAAAGGGCGAAGGGGTAAA
>CAIKBD010000149.1 GCA_903825565.1 uncultured Anaerolineales bacterium
ACCACCGATCTGGATCACGCGCAAGACGCGTACGATCAAGCGCTCGCCGGCAATGTTGCCAAAGCGCTGATCAAAATTCAGTAGTGCCGCGCCGCAAAAAAATCGAGGAGATAGGATTGACGAAACGCCTATTCGTTTTTGGAACCCATATCGGCTACTCCATTTCGCCGGCGATGCAAAATGCCGCCATCCGCTTGCTGGGTCTCGATTGGGAATATTCGCTCTGGGATTTGGACGCCGAGGAGTTGCCGCAGGCAATCGCACAGTTGCGGCAAGACGAGTGCATCGGCGCGAACGTCACCATTCCGCACAAAGAGGCAGTCGTGCCGTTGCTCGACGGCTTGGGCGACAGCGCGCGCGAGTTGCACGCCGCCAACACGCTCGTCAAGCGCGACGGGAAATTGATCGGCGAGAATACGGACGGCGTCGGGTTTACGCTCGCCTTGAAGGATTTGCAGTTCGATCCCCAAAATACGCACGTGCTCATCCTGGGTGCGGGCGGCGCAACGCGCGGCGTGTCGTTCGCGTTGGCGCGCCTGGGTGTCGCGCGGATCACACTCGTGAATCGCACGCCCGCGCGTGCCGAGACGCTTGCTGTCGAACTGCACCAACACTTTCCGCAATTGCAAGCGACTGCGAATCCGGCGCATCTGCCGACGGATGTTGCGCTGATCGTGAACGCGTTGCCGCCCAGCGCGCCGGTTGAATCGGGCATGTTGCCGCTCGCGCGTGATGTCTTGGCGTTCGATCTGAGTTACTATCCTATCGAAACGCCGTTCCTCCGCGAAGCGCGACGAACGTGCGCGCGCGTGACGAATGGCATGGGGATGCTCGTGTACCAAGGTGCGGAATCACTTCGCATTTGGTCGGGACTCGAACCGGATGTCCCAGCCATGTTCCGCGCCGCGCAAGAATTTTTGTCGGAGTATACAAGGAGACACGCGTAAACGATGAGCGTCAATAAATTTGTCAGCGTCGAACAAGCCGTCGCGCTGATTCGAGACGGCGACACGGTCGCGCTCGTTGGCGGCGGCGGCGGCTTGGTGGAGGCGACCTGCTTGCATGCCGCTGTCGAAAAACGTTTTCTTGAAACCGGGCGTCCGACCAATCTGACTGTCGTTCATTCGCTCGGCATCGGCGATGAAAAAGAGCGCGGGCTGAATCGCTTTGCGCACAAAGGCATGGTCAAGCGCGTCATCGGCGGGCACTGGCGCTGGTCGCCGCGCATGCAAGCGCTGGCGCGCGCCGAACAGATCGAGGCGTACTCGCTACCGGGCGGCGTCATCATGCAGTTGTTCCGCGAGATTGGCGCAGGTCGTCCGGGTGTGCTGACGCATGTGGGCTTGGGCACGTTTGCCGACCCGCGCTATGAAGGCGGGCGGATGAACCGTTCCGCGCAGGAGCCGCTGGTCGAGGTCGCGCACATCGCGGGGCAAGAGTTGTTGCTGTACAAATCCTTCCCAGTTCACGTCGCGTTGTTGCGCGGTTCGTATGCCGACGCGGAAGGCAATGTGAGTTTGGCGGAGGAAACGGCGAACGTTGATATTTTTGCAGTCGCGCTCGCCGCGCACAACTCGGGCGGCAAGGTCATCGTGCAGGTGCGCGGCGCGGTGGATGTCGGCTCGTTGCCGGCGCGCGAGGTGCGGATTCCCGGCGCATTGGTGGATGCCGTCGTGGTTGATCCCAACCAAGCGATGACGTACGAGGTCGTCTACGATCCGACGCTGTCGGGCGAACGGCGTGGTCCCGTGCCGGTCGAACTGCCCGAACCCTTCTCGCCGCGCCAAATCATCGCGCGCCGCGCGTACAGCGAATTGCGCGAAGGCGCGGTGCTCAACTTTGGCTTTGGCATCCCCGACGCGGTCGCCAAACTGATCGCGGTGCGCGGACAGCAGGCGCGCTATTACGCGACCATCGAGCACGGCACGTATGGCGGCACGATGCTCACCGGCGATCTGATGGGCTTTGTCCGCAATCCCACCGCGATGATTGACGGTCCATCCCAGTTTGATTTTTACGCTGGCGGCGGACTCGACCTGGCGTTTCTCGGCTTTGGCGAATTCGATGCCGCCGGCAATGTGAATGTTTCCAAGTTGGGCGGCGCGACGGTGGGTCCCGGCGGATTCGTGGACATTGCGCAGAATGCCAAGAAGGTTGTCTTTTGCGGCACGTTCGACACCAAGGGGACGCAAATCGAAACTGGCGATGGGCAATTGCGCGTCAAGCGGCATGGCACTGTTCGCAAATTTGTCGCGCAGGTGGAGCAGATCACATTTTCCGGGCAAGCCGCGCTTCAGCGGGGGCACGAAATTATGTGCATCACCGAGCGCGCCGTGTTCCAACTTACGCCGCATGGCGTGGTGTTGACCGAAGTCGCGCCGGGCGTGGACGCGCAAAGCGATGTGATCGCGCGGATGGGTTTTGCGCCGCTCGTCCCCGCCGAACCCAGGTTAATGTCCGCTGAGTTTTTTAGCAAGTAACTCGACCCACCCACGAGAAAGGAAAGTTCAAGATGGAATTTGGATTGAGTGAAGAACAGAAATTATTACTCGAAAGTGTTCGGGATTTCATCGTCAAGGAATTGCAACCGCTGGAGGAACAGGTCGAGACGAAAGGGTATCTCGAACCGGCGCAGGCAAAAGCCATCTTTGAGAAATCCAAGGCGCTGGGTTTTTACGCGATGAATGTGCCGGAAGAATTCGGCGGCGGCGGTTTGTCCGCGCTCGATACGATTATGACCGAGGAGCAGTTCGGTCACACGAGCGACATTTTGATTCGCCGCGCGTTTGGCAACGTGTACGAAGTGCTGTTCAAGTGCACCGCAGCGCAATGTCAACGCTGGCTGCTGCCGTGCGTGCAAGGCGCGCGCACGTGCTCGATTGCGATCACCGAGCCGGGCGCGGGATCGGATGACGCGGCGATCAAGACGCGCGCGGTGAAAGCCGGCGACGGTTGGCGGCTTTCGGGCGGCAAGCATTTCATCAGCGACGGTTTGTATTCCGATTTCTTCGTCGTCTCGGCGGTGACTGATCCGAATGCCGGCTCCAGGGGCATTTCCCTTTTCCTCGTTGATAAAGACTCACCCGGCTTTACGGTTGGACGCAACCAATTGATGATGGGGCAGGTCGGCACTAGTTGCGTGGAGATTTTCTTCGACGACATTCAACTAAGTCCAGAAAATCTTTTGGGGCAGGAAGGGCAAGGCAGAAAGTTGGTGTTGGAGACTTTGGGCCGCGTGCGCTTGGGCCAAGTGGGCGCGCGCGCGGTGGGCAAATCCGCCAAGTTGCTCGAACTGATGACGAATTACGCGAACGAGCGCAAGCAATTCGGTCAGGCGATTGGGCAATTCCAACTCATCCAACAGATGATCGCCGACAGCGCCATCGAGATCAACGCCGCGCGGTATTTGCTGTACCGCGCCGCGTGGGAAATCGATCAGGGGCGCGACGCGCGCGAGTGGATTCCGATGGTCAAGGTGCACGCGGCGGAGACGCTGGGGCGTGTTGCGGATCGCGCCGTGCAAGTTTTCGGCGGCATGGGCTGGTGCAAGGATTTGCCGATTGAGCGATTATACCGCGATGCGCGCATCTACCGGATTTACGATGGCACGTCGGAAATTCATCGCACGGTGGTCGCGCGCGAGGTGCTGAAAAAGGGCGCGGCGCTGTTCGATGTCATCTAATTTCAAATTGCGGGAAAATAGATTTTTCGCTATACTGCGCGAGTAGCTCGACTCGGCTCGTTTCAGGCAAACGCGAATAATCCGGGTAATCTGTGCGACGACGCCGACTAGACCTGCGAGGTTTAGTTGGCGTTGCTATTTGAGGATGAGGGAAAGATGACCGTCAAGGGTGTTTATCTCGTTGGGTTTAGCGGCTCGGGCAAATCCACCATTGCCAAACTGATTGGCGCGCGTTTGGGTTGGCCCGTCTATGACCTGGATCGCGTCATCGTCGAGCGGAGCGGCATGACGATTCCTGCTATCTTCAAAAGCGAAGGGGAAGCCGGTTTTCGCGCGCGCGAATCGGAAACGTTGCGCGAAATTTCCAGCGTGCCGCCGTTCGTGATGGCGACTGGCGGCGGCACGTTTATCCGCGCTGAAAACCGCCGCTTGATGGAGGACAAGGGCTGGACGATTGCGTTGGAGGGTCGCC
>CAIKBD010000150.1 GCA_903825565.1 uncultured Anaerolineales bacterium
CCGAGCCGCACCACATATTTGCCCGGCGCGAGATCGCTGGGCAGGTTGAGCGTGAACATGTCGCGCACCATTTCGTGCGCCGCCCAGCGCGTCGTCGGGTACGCGCCCGCGCGCGGCTCGTGATCGTCCTGCGCGACGCGGAGCGCGCCGCCGATTTTTTCGAGATGCGCGAACGCGGTGTAGCGGCGCTCCGGTTGGCGTTGCGCCTGCCACACCACCGTCAGATTTAAGGTCGCCGCGTTCAACGCCGCCGGTGGCGCGCTCCAACCGACCAGCGCGAACGTATCGCCAAACACGGCGGGTTGCAAATGCGCGAGCGGCGCGGGCGTGTAAATTTCGTACTTGCCGATGCGTTGCGTGCGCGCGTAATAGCGATCCAAGTTGGAAACGAACTCGCGCGTGAACCGGCGATAGTGATCCACATCCTCGCGCGTGCCTTGCTCCAAAACGACGAGCGGGAAAATGCCGGCGCGCAAGCCATTCAATTCCCAGGATTGATCCCACTTGCCGCTGCGCGCGAGCGAACTGTACTGAAACGTGTAATACACTACGTCTTTGTCGCTCGTCGCCAACGCGCCCATATCTTCGGCGAGGATCATTCCCGGCGTGCGGCGCAACAACGTTTCCAGTTCGCGGTTCGCCGGCAACTCGCGCGCGATCAAATCCGCCGCGATGCGCGGGTCGCGCCAGAACAAGCCGAGTTGCAACAGGAGGAGCAACGCGTAAACCGGATCGCGGAATCCGCGCGGCAAATTGCCAAACGCCAGCACGCATAGGATCGCAATCGCTTCGAAAAAATAATTTTCCCACGCGCCGACCCTGCCCGCCATCGCCAGCGCGGCGAACGAAAGCACCGCGTAGATTTCCAGCACGCCGATTTTTTTCGCGCGCACGCGCGCGCCCCAGTTCCACGCCGCCAGCGCGATCAGGATCGGAAACGTGAGCGCAAAATTTGTGAGGAGCGCGATCAGCTGTTCGAGCAGAAACACCGTCGCGTTCGATTCGATCAAGCCGAAGGTAAAACCGCCGCGCGTGAGCCAATCGAGCGCGAGATAGATCGCGCCGCCGCTCGCGCCGAGCGCAACCGCAAAGCCGAGCGCGCGGCGTTTGTCACGGAGAGCCAGCGCAAAGAACGCGGCGACCGGCGCGGCGAAGAGCGTGTGCTTGGTATAGAGTGCAAGTAAAAAGCAACAAGTGAAAAGGAAAAAATAAATGCCGGGATGAAAACGACTGTTCGCGGTTTCGGCGCGTTCCCAGCGCCAGACAAAGTACACGCCGGCGAAGGCGAATCCCAGTCCCAGCAAGTCGGCGCGGAAGAGCGGAACCCAGTGGTAGATGTACGGCGCGGCGAGGAAGAACAACGCGGCGACCAACCCGGCGCGGCGCGCGCCCGTTTCGACGCGGACGATGGCGTAAATCAGCGCGGCGACGATCAACGCGGCGGCGAAATTGAGGAGCCGCCCGCCCGCATAGCCATCGCCGAACAACGGCATCAGCGCGGCGGAGAGGAGCATCGCCAGCGGCGGATAATTGCTCGACGCGTACGGCAAACCCTCCAACCCCTTGTAGATCGTTTCTCCACGCGCCAGTTGTTGCGCGAACCACAGCACAATGCCTTCGCCGTAATCGAGTTGGTACGGGTACGTTAGCCCCGCCCAGCCCAACCACAAGGTGCGCGCCCCATACATTCCGAGCGCGCCGGCAATACCGATCCACAAGACGCGGGTTTGAATTTTCATCGCCGGTATCTTAGCAGAGGTCAACCGGCGCGTCAAACCAAACCTTGTCAAGCGCATCGTTTCCGGCTATAATGGGCGCACATTTCCAGTGAGGTACGCTTATGATTTCGTCTGCTCGCCGTCGAGTGCTCTGGTTCATTTTGTTCGTCGCGCTCGTGCTGACCGCTTGCGAAGCCGTCGAAGCCACCCCCGCGCCGCGCGCCACTTGGACGCCGCGCGCCATCACCACCGTCGTTATCGCTCCCGAACCCACCGTGCCGCCGACCGCTACACCCGAATCATCGCCCACGCCGCTCGTGGTCGCCAAATCGAACGCGCCGGTTTCGACCGGCACAAACCCGCCTGCCGCCACCGCGCCGGGCGCAACCGCCCCCGGCAGTGCACCCAAGCCAGCCGGCGCAATTCCCCAGGTGCCGGTCAACGATCCCTTGTTGCCGAAATTTGCGGCGTTTCCGCCACTGCCGATTCCCGCGCGCCCGGCAAACCTCAACCCGCTCACCGGCTTGCAAGCCGATCCGGCAATGTTGCAACGCCGCCCGATTGTCGCGCGCATCGGCAACGATCAAAAAGTTCGCACCAGTTTTTGGCAAGCCGGCACCAATTCCGCCGACTTGGTCTTTGAAGAATTGATTGATATTCTAGGTAGCGCGTACGCACAGACGCGCTATTCCGCCGTGTATCTCAGCAACGATCCGCCGCTCATTGGGCCCATTCGTAGCGGGCGCATCATCAACTTTCAAATGGTGGCGATGCTCGACGGCGCGCTCGCCAACGCCGGCGCGAGCAACGGCACACGCTGGCTCTTTTCGCAATCGCCGATGATCAACCTCGACGAATATTTTAATATGCCGGCGTACTGCTACAACAAGTCGCACGGCTACCAGGGGCGGCTGTACACCACCGCGCCGCGCATCCGCGAATGGTTGCAGAAAAAGGGCTGGGAAGCGTCCGTGCCGCTGTACGGCTTTACCTTTGCGGAGCGCGTGACCGGCGGGCAACCCATCGCCAGCGTGGGCATGAGCAAACTGCCGTGGCCCTCGTGGAGCCAGGCGACGTGGCGGTACGACGCCGCCAGCGGCAGATATTTGCGCTTTAACAGCGGCGAGCCGCAAATGGACAACTCGTACACCGTCACCGCCAAGTGGGGCAACGGCGCAGATTGTATCCCAACGAGCAAAGAAGTGATGACCCAGGTCAGCACCGCGAACGTCGTCGTGTTGTACGCGCGGCACGAAAAAACGAGCATCATCGAAGACTCGAACAACGCCGTGTCGGTGTACATTCCATTGACCGGGCAAGGCGACGCGCAGATTTTCCGCGACGGCGTGATGCTCGCCGGCAAATGGCAACGCCGCAGTGAGCAAGAGTTTTTCAAATTCACCGATGCCAACGGCAACGTCATTCCGCTCAAACCCGGCAACACCTGGTTCGAGATCGTGCCGGTGGGCTATCAACTCGATCTGAAATAACCATGCGCCGCGAATCGGAATGATTCGCGGCGCGCGAATCCGCGAGCCAAGACGATGGACCCAGTTCCCGAACAAACTGCCGCGCCCAATTTTTATCTGATCGGCTTGATCGGCAATCTCGGTAGCGGCAAAAGTACTGTCCGCAAAATGCTCGAACAACTCGGCGCGCGCGGCATTGACGCCGATGCGCTTGCACACGTCGTCACCCAGCGCGGTTCGCCGGCGTGGCGCAAGATCGTGGCGACGTTCGGCGCTGACGTGCTGACCTACAACGGGCGGATTGATCGGCGGCAATTGGGCAAGCGCGTGTTTGCCGAAACGGATGCGCTACAAAAACTCGAAGCGATTGTGCACCCAGCGGTCGGCGCGCTCACCAAAGAAATATTGCGCGACATCGCCGCGCCGGTCGTCGTGCTCGAAGCGATCAAATTGGTCGAAGCCGGTATGGCGCAATGGTGCGACGCGTTGTGGGCAGTCACCTGCGACACCGAAACGCAAATCGAACGCGTCACGCGCACACGCCCGCTCAGCGATGCGGACGCGCGGACGCGGCTGGCCGTTCAAGGATCGCTGGCGAACAAGTTAAAGTTGGCGACCGTCGTCATTGATAACAGCGGCAACGAAGCGGCAACGCGCACTCAGGTCGCACAAGCGTGGAACGCGCTACGCGGCGCAACCGGGCGCGATAAAACCGAATGGCTTGTCGGCGCGCCGCGCGTTGCGCCAAAACTACCGCCGCCAATCCCCGCACTCAGGTCCGAAGACGCGCCGACGGTGATTATGCCCGCGCCGCTAGTCGCGCCGCCGCCCACTCTCGAATGGACGCCGGTGCCCGCGCCCGTCGAGCCGCCAACACTCAAGCCCACGCCGCCCAGCATCGAAGCCGAGCCGCCGCCCACCGCCCCGCCCAAGTCAGCGGCGGAATTTGAAGTGCGCCGCACGCGGCGCAGCGATCTGGATGCGCTGGCGCTCGCCTTGGCAAAACGCGAAGGCAAGCCGCAGCCCCTAGCACGCGAAGAAGCCCTCCAACGCTTTGGCGAGCGCGGCTATCGCATCGCGATCAGCGAGGGGCACATTGTAGCATTCGCCGCGTGGGAAGCCGAGAACTTGGTCGCCACCGTCCGCGAGGTATGGGCGGAATCGAGTTACATCGCGCTGTTGGTGTTGCCCAAATTGTTTGCGCTGATCGAAGAAGAAGCACGCGGGCTATTGTGCGAAATCGTCCTCGTCTTTGTCGAAAATTCCGCGCCCCTGTTCATCAACGAACAAGTTCGCGGCGTGGGATACAGCATCGCTGATCTCAATTCGTTGCATCCCATGTGGCGGCAGATCGCGCAAGACCGGCTCAAACCCGGCGAGCGCATTTGGGCGAAACGCTTGCGCGAAGAACTGATCACCAAGCCGGTGTAACCCGGCAAGTCCATTGGCGCACACGGAAAATAAATTGCCGCCGGCACAAGAGAGCGCGCTGTGCCAGCGGCAAATTATTGGAGAATGAATCGAGATGGCTGGATTGAAAGATTTTTCGCAACGTCACCCACGCTTGGTCGCGTGGATCGCTTTGGCAATTGGCATGGTCGTGATCTTGCTCTGGTCCGCCCGCGATGTGGGTTTACTGCCAACCCAACTGGGCGCGCTGGTGATCGCCACCATTGCGCTCGCCGGGTTGTGTGTGTGGATCATCGGCTGGGAGGACAGTGCCGATGATGCCAACGTTTCTTAGCGACACGTGAAATAGTCGCGCCCGACACCCTGGACTGCGCCCCAGAATCCAAACACTTCGATCGAGACCATCATATTTGGATACTGACACCCGATCTCAAAACTGAACGAGGACTTGCCTTGCCCGTCCGTGGCTAGCAACGGGAAAAAGCGTTCGCCGGTTTGAGAGCGCACAATCGCGTACAGCGCCGCGTTCGGCACGCGCTTGCCGGTTTGATCGTCTACCGTCACGGACACGAATTGCGGGCCCGTGCGCGCCGTGTCACGCGTTTGCACATGCGCTTGAATTTGCAAAGCGGTGATACGGTTCAACTGGTTTTGCGGATCGAACGGCGTGTAGGGCGCAATGGTGGGCGTACTGCCCGCATTCGCAACGCGATCACACCAATCGCTCGGCATCTTGACGCGCGGCTTGAAATCTGCCGCATACAATTTGTCGAGCACGATTTGACCGACAGAACTGGGGCGCACCTTGTTCGCGCTGTTATCGGCAGGGTCCCACACCAGGCGTTGCCGCTGAAAGTACTGGACGAAACTGCCGGCTTCGAAACGCAAACCGGTCAGCGGGAAACCAAAAACATCCACGCCGCCGTTTTTATCAAAGTACTCTTTGATGGCGAACGAGATTACTTGGCCCGTTTCGGGAAAGTACCGAAAGTTAGGGTTGCCCGCCGGCGGAATGGCGCGCGGATCAATCGGCGGATCCATCATGTTGAACTGCTCGCCCAAAAGCCCCAGCAACACGCGATAGGGTTCCGGGTTTTCGGGATGCAGTTCGAGGCGTCCTAGTTGAAAGTATTGGACGACGTGCCCCTTTTCCCAGAACGCTTCCGTGAGAGGTAAACCCAGGTTCGCTGTGCCGTTATGGGACAAGTAGAACGCCAAGAATACGCCGTGCACGTTATGCCCGGTTTCAGCAAAATGCAAACAGCGCGCCGTTGACGAACTTTGTGCCCAAGCAACTGTGCTGGGCGCCCCCAACCCAGCCACCAAGACGACACCCATTAACATGACCCGTAGGTGTTTCATAGCCATTTCTCCCATCCCCCCACACTACGATCATACACTATTTCTCCATTGAACGCAAACGATAACCGCTTGGGCACAAATGATTGCGAAGAGATTCCGGAATTTCTTTCGCAGAGGCGGAGCCGAATGCGCTGAGTCAGTATCAGTTGAAACACACAGCACAAGGGTCTGCCTTGACCGCATAACGCAGTAAAGACAGACCCTCACAAACGAGTTCCATCTCGACTTCGGTAGCTCGGCGATCTTGGCAAAATGTTTTGCGTTAGACCCGTAGCTTTGCGTCCCCGCCTTTCGATGGGTTTGCCTTTATCGGTGATCTTGCACATTCATTATAGCGCGGACATCCGTGGTTCGCAATAGTACGCAAGTATTTGTCACAAAGTCAGAACGCGTGATCGAGCAGGAACTCAATCAGGTGCAAGCAAATTTGATAGTTACTAACATCGAACAAACACCCATAACGCGCCAATCCAATCGAACCTGAACAACAAGTACCATGCGTTTGCAACAATTTCAAATCCAACTCGTCGAAAAAACTCGCCGTCACCTGCCGCGCGCGCTGAAAGATTTTGAGCCGCGCGCATTTTTCACGCTTGTCAAAGTTTTTTACCGGCAACCCAAACTGCATTACGAAGTATGGGTGCGCGGCAAAGATCGGTTAATCGAAGTCGGGTTGCACCTCGAAGCCGATCCGGCGACGAACGATGCGCTCCTCGCGTATTTCGAGTCGCGCGCCGTCGAAATTCACGCCGCGTTAGGCGCACGCGTCGAAATCGAACGCTGGACGCATACGTGGTGCCGCGTCCACGAGATCGTGCCATACGAAACGCTCGACACCGCGCTCGCAGAGACGGTTGCCAAAAAATTGACGCGCATGATCACCATCCTACAACCGATGCTTGAAGCGACGGACGAGTACGCCCGCGGACACTAGAGACGCTTCACCGCAACGTCTCAGCGTTGACGCTTATTTCTTGTCCCAGGAAAATTTGCGCGTAAAGATCGGAATTTTTTTCACTTCGGCAATGGTCAGCGTGCGCTCGCCTTCAAACGAATCGTACCACGCCGCACCTTCCATCGCGCCCGCCAAAATCCAGGGACAAAACGCGAACAGATAATCGGGCAAGGGTTTGCCATCCGACAACTTGCCGTCCAGAAACCAGCGAAACACTTCGACGTGGTACTTGGCGTGCAACTTGTCGTCCACCGTCGGAAAGCGATTGTCTTCGCCCGCCTTGAATTTCCAACCGCCTTCGCCGGCAATGAACGGCGGCACAAACCCAATCTCTTGCTGAAACACATCCGCAAACCCGCGGAAGCCGAGCACGCTGACATCATCCTCGACATAGTTCGGCGGATGGTTGACGCCGTACGGATGCGGCACAAAAAACATGCGCCCGAAAATGCGGTCGCCCTTTTGCGCCTTGATCGTTTGCAACACGACGCGCAACCATTCTTCGTCTAGCACCTGAATCCCGACGAAACCGCCGGCGTTGTACAGGTCTTTGGCGGCTTGGACGAAATACGCGACCCACTGCTCGCGGTTGATCTCGCGCCCATCCCATTCTTCGCCGGTGTCCGGCTCGTTGTAAATTTGAAAGTACGGCGGCAAGCCCGCATCCTTCAAAATTTGAATATCACGATCCCAGGCATAGTAGCGTTGGTACGCGCGCAACATCCGCCGCCACACGGGCACCACGCCCGCCGCTTTGAATTGCGCCGCCGCAAGCCGCAATTGATTTTCATCCGAGTAAATCGCCAGCACCCACCGCGCTTGCAAATCCTTCAAACGGGGAATTTGAATTTCAAAATCGCGCGCCGAAAAATAACCCGTCGGCAAAAAGTGGAAACAGCGCCCATTATCATTCGCGGGGCGTTGCCAGTCGCGCAACGTCAGCGCGGGTAAATCGGTGCGGAGCGGTAGCGCCGGCGGAGCGGTAGGCGTGGGCAACAGCGTCGGGGTTGAACTCGCGGCGGGCAGTGGAAGCGCCAGCGATGGCATCGGGCTAGCCGTTGGCAGGGAGTACGTTGCCGGGGCGGTCGCGGCAATGGCTGAGATCAGTGGTGTGGGAGTCGGCAATACCGGAATCGCAACGGCGCGCATCGGCGTTTCGGTTTGGTTGAGACCGACCACCTCGCGCAAAACAACCTGGGGCGAACACGCCAAGAGCGCAATCACACTTAGCGCGAACGCCGCCACCATGCGGTTCGAACGTTTTTGCATTTCACCCATCCTTTCGTAACGCCATTATAGGTGGGTTTGCCTGACGGCACAAGTCATTGAAAGCGACACGCGCGTGTGTTATAATGCCGCTAACGAGCGAGGTGACGATGAGCGCAGAAATTTTTCTCGGCACGCAGGGCTGGGCATACAAATCCTGGGTCGGATCATTCTATCCGGCGGGGACGCCCTCCGGTAATTTTCTCGCCGAGTACGCCCAGCGCTTTGCCGTGATCGAAATTGACAGCACGTACTATGGCACGCCGCGCGCGCACAGCGTCGAACAGTGGCGCGCCGCCGTCCCCGCCGATTTTCGCTTTACCGCGAAATTTCCGCAAACGATCACGCACGCCAAAATGTTGACGGACGCGGAACGCGAGACGCAAGAATTTCTCGCCGTGATGGCGTTGCTCGGCGATAAACTGGGTCCGCTCCTGTTACAATTTCCGTCCACGTTCAAAGCCGCACAGTCGGCAACCCTCGCCCGCTACCTCGCCGGGTTGCCCACCCAGTTTCGCTACGCCGTTGAGGTGCGCGACCGCGCTTGGTTGCGCGAACCGTTCTTCGATCTTTTGGCGCAACACCGCGTCGCCTACGCCCTGTCCGATTACGGCGACCTGCCGCGCGTGGCGCGCGCGACCACCGATTTCGCGTACGTGCGCTTGCTCGGCAATCGCCAGCAGATCGCCGATGCGCAATTTGATCGCGTGCGGCTGAACCGCGACGCCGACCTGGAGCGCTGGGGCAAACTAATCCGCGAATTGCACGCGCAAGGCGTAACCGTGTGGGGCTTTGTCAACAATCACTACCAGGGCCACTCACCCGCCACCGTGCGCGCATTGAGGGAGCGAATTTTCGTATGATGGCATTGGAAAAACGACGCGAGCCGCGCGTGCAAGCCGCGTATCAAATCACGTTCGAATGTTTTCGCGCGGGCGCAAAAATCAGCGAGGGCGTAGCGCATACCGTCAACCTCAGCGAGCACGGCGCGTTGATCGAAATGCCCTGCGCGATTGGGGTGGACTCGACTTTGATCTTGTGGATTTCCGCGCCGTTTTATACCCTGTTGCTTCAGGGCGATGTCGTGCACGCACACCCCGAAGCGAACGGCGTGTTCCGGATCGGCGTGCATCTCACCGATGTCATCGAAGGCAACTGGGATCATTTGAAACGCGATGTGCTCATGCGCTTGGAGGACGAACTCGAATGAACGATGCCGCGATTCACCCGGTGATCAAAATTTTGCGCCGCGCCGTCGCCGCATGGCGCGCGCCGTATGTCACCGCCCTGGCGCAACAACGTCGCGATCCGTTTCGGATTTTGATTTCGACAATGCTGAGTTTGCGAACCAAAGACGCCGTGACCGAAGCCGCCTCGCAAAAATTGTTCGCGCTCGCGGACAACCCGCACGCGATGCTGAAACTCACGCCGCACCAAATCGAGCAAGCGATTTACCCGGTCGGTTTTTATCGCACCAAAGCCAAAAACATTTTGCAGGTTTGCCGCGAATTGCTCGCGCGGTTCGACAGCCAGGTGCCGGCGGACCTTGACGCGCTGATCACCTTGCCCGGCGTGGGGCGTAAAACGGCAAACCTCGTCATGACGCTCGGCTTTGCCCTGCCCGGCATTTGCGTGGACACGCACGTGCATCGCATCACCAACCGCTGGGGCTATGTGCAAACGCAAACGCCGGCGCAAACCGAAATGGCATTGCGCGCCAAACTGCCGCGCGCGTACTGGATCGAAATCAACGACGAACTCGTCGCGTTCGGGCAAAACTTGTGCCACCCCGTTTCGCCGAAATGTTCGCTTTGCCCGCTGGCAAAATATTGCGCGCGCGTCGGCGTCACGCGCAGTCGCTAGAATTTGATCACCTGGGAGACTTATGCCAAAACCGCAAAAAATCATCGTGGACCTTGAGAACCGCGCGCTCCAAATCACCTGGCACGATCAGCACGTTAGCATTTACGATTTCACCGCTTTGCGCCGTGCCTGCCCCTGCGCCGAATGTCAACCGTGGAAGGAGGGCATCGGCGAGTGGGGCAAGTCGCCGGAAAAAGTGTTGCGCGCCGTTGGCGAGCTTGGCGCAGTCAGCGATGTCACCCCGGTCGGCGGATACGCGATCCAATTTCATTGGCAGGACGGCCACACGTTCGGCATTTACGATTGGGATTATCTGCGCGAGTTGTGTCCCTGCGCGGACTGTACCGCCCAATCCCAATAAACGTTTTTTTCACGGAGGCGTTATGACCGACATCACCGAACCCTTGGCAATTTGGATTCAACAACTGCGCGCCATCGCGCAAACCGGTTTGGCGTTCGAACCGAATGTGTATGATCGCGAGCGGTACGACGCGCTGATCGAACTCGCCGCGAAAATGGCGGCGACGCTGAACGGCACCGCCACGCTTGACCCAGCATTGGCGGACGCGTTCGCCGCGCGCTGGCGCGCGGACGTTGTGCCGGGCGTGCCCGGTTACGTCACGCCCAAAGTGGGGGTGGGCGCGGCGGTGTTCAACATCCACGACGAAATTTTATTGATCGAACGTCCCGAAGGCGGCTGGTTTTATCCGACGGGCTGGGGCGATGTGGGTTTGTCGCCCGCCCAAGTTGCGGTGAAAGAAGTGCGCGAGGAAACTGGGATCATTGCCACGCCGCTGCGCGTGATCGGCGTGTACGATAGCAAAACGTGGCGGCGCGACCTCAATCCGCATTTTTACAGCGTCCTCTTTGAATGTCGGCACGAGGGCGGCACGTTGCGCCCACATCCCGCTGAGACGCGCGGCGCGGGCTTTTTCACGCGCGATAATTTGCCGCAACCGATCTATCAAAATCGCGCTGAACAGATCGAGCGCGCGTGGGCGGCGCATTGCGGCGAAATCAGCGAAACCTATTTCGATTGGTGAGCCGCTAATGAATATCCGCCAACTCTTTTTCGACTGGCAATATCGCTTTTCGCAACCGCCCTGGGATTCCGGCGTCACGCCACCACAAGTCGTCGCGTTCGTGGAGCGCACCACCGCGCGCGGACGCGCACTCGACCTGGGTTGCGGCACCGGCACGAACGCGCTCTATTTGGCGCAACACGGCTTTACCGTCGTCGGCGTAGATTTTTCCGCGCGCGCCATCGCCACCGCGCGGGCGCGCGTTCAACGCGCCGGTTTCACGCCGACGTTCCACGTCGCGGATGTGTCGCGCTTGGAATTTTTAACCGCGCCGTTCGCGTTCGTGCTCGACATCGGTTGCTTCCACGCAATTGAGCCGACCGCGCGCGCGCGGTACGTGGCGGGCATCGCGCGGCTCACGCAACCCGGCAGTCAGTTCATGCTCTACGCGTTTGCGCCGCGCCCGCCGGAGCAACGTCCGCACTGGCTCGCGCTGCGCAACGTCGGCGTCACGCCGGCGGAGGTCACGCAACTCTTTGCGCCGGCTTTCGAGTTGACGCGTGTCGAACACGGCACGGATCGCGCGCGCGCTTCGGCGTGGTACTGGTTTACGCGGAAATAGCTTTCGCGGACGCGCCAACCTAAACGCAAATCGAGACGGAGTTGCCTCCGTCTCGATTTTTTACCGCGCATGAAAGCGGCGTTCACTGCGATCCAAGCGAATTTCGACTTGGCCGCCGAGCGCGTCCTGGATCAGATTGAGGTACACCTGATCCATCATCTCCTGCCGCAAGCGCACCTCGCGATCCACGCTGTAGAGCAACGCGTTGTACACTTCCAGCCCGCCGTAATCCGCCGCGAGCAATCCCAGGATCGGCGCGACGAGTGCGGGCGCGAGCAAGCGCTCCTGCTCCACCGCACCAATCGTTTCGCCCAGACCCAGACACGCGGCGGGCACATCAATCCGCAACGCGTCGTCGAAATCGGCGAGCCGCACAAAAAACGAAACGATTGCCGGCGCGGCTTGCATACTGTCGAGCAAACTGCGCCGCGCGCCGCGAAAGACGGAACTCTGCCCGAACAAGATCGGCGTCGAGAAACCGGCGCGCCGCTCCGTCCACCGATAGATCGCTTCGCTGTCGGAAATTTCCTTTTCCTTCGGCAAGTCGCCGCCGTGCTCCGCCTGCCACCACACGTTCGCGTGCGCTTTTTCGTGACTCGTTTTCGCAATCGAGATCACGATCAAATCTCGTTGCGCGCACGCGGCGAACAATTGCAAATAGTGATCCAAAATTGCGGCGGGCAAATCGAAAATGTCCGGCGGCAATTGCGTTTGCGCGTCGTCGCCCCACGCGTACAGCGAAGTCAACTGCCCGTACAACGCGCCGTCCAAAAAAAGCGTCGTGCGCGGCGGCATCTGCGCGATGGCTTGGCGTGCCAAGCCGACTTCGAGCTGGTGCATCAAAAAGCCCGCCGAGCGTTCGATCAACGCGGCGTCGGTTGCGCCGGGCAAAATGCTCACATCTACGTCCGACGCTTCAATGCGTTCGCCGGCACGCTCGCCGACGATCAGGGCTTGCGCGACGAAGAGATACGCGCCGTTCGCCAAGTGCCGCACCGCGCGCGAACCGTCCACCGCAAACGCCGGGCGCCGCGCCGCCGCCGCCGCGAGCGGCAGTTGATGCCAGTGCCGGTTGACCAGTTGCGCCAACGCCAGCTCGTTGACGCTCGCGTCAAATTGCAACGTGTGCACGAGGTCGCTTTTTTTTGTTTCGACTTTTTGACTCAGCCGCTCGATAAAATTCGCCATTAGACTTCGCGCCGTCCTTCCAGCGCGCGCGTCAGCGTCACTTCGTCGGCATATTCCAAATCGCCGCCCACCGGCAAGCCGCGCGCCAGCCGCGTCAACTTGATGCCCAGGGGCTTGATCAGCCGCTCCAAGTACAGCGCGGTTGCCTCGCCTTCGAGATTCGGATTCGTCGCCAAAACAATTTCCGCGATCCCAGGTTCCCGGCGAAGTCGCGTCAGCAATTCGCCGATGCGTAAATCTTCGGGTCCGATCCCTTCGACCGGCGAGATCGCGCCGTGCAACACATGATACAAGCCGTGATACTCGCGCGTGCGTTCGATTGCCAGCACGTCGAGCGGCTCTTCGACAACGCAGATCAGCGTGCGGTCGCGCGCGTCGTCGCGGCAGATCGCGCACGGATTTTCCTCGGCGATGTTTTGACACAGCGCGCAAGTGACGATGTGATCTTTCAACTGCACAAGCGCCTCGGCGAGCGCGTGCGCTTGCGTTTTCGGCGCGCGCAAGAGATAGAACGTGAGCCGTTGCGCAGTCTTGGGTCCCACGCCCGGCAAACGATGAAACTCTTCGATGAGACGCGTCACGGCGCGCGGGGTCGTGTCCATCGGCTAACCCAGGATATTGGGCAAGCCCAAGCCGCCGGTGAGCGCGCCCATTTTTTGCGACGCGAGTTGTTGCGATTTTTCAATCGCCTCGTTCACCGCCGCCACGATCAAATCTTGCAACATCTCCACGTCGTCCGGGCTAACCGCGTCCGGCGAAATTTTGATCGCTTGGATTTTTTGCTGGCCCGTGATCACAATCGTTACCGCGCCGCCGCCCGCCGTCACCTCGACTGTTTCGTCGGCGAGCGCGGCTTGCGTCTCCGCCATTTGTTGCTGGAAAACTTCCAACAAGTTGCCTGCGCCACCGCCACCACCGCCCACGCGCGGCATTTGCGGACCGCGGCGCGGATCGCCTCGTTTGCTCATCGTGCTTGCTCCCTCATACAAAATCCAAAGAACACGCCTCGCGGGGACGCCTGTTCTTTGTAAGTTTTATTCCATGTCCTTGTGAATTTCGGTAATCTCTGCGCCCATCAAATTGACCGCCGCTTGAATTAGCGGGTCTTGCTCGACCGCTTTGCGTTTCGCGCGTTCCGGCGACAGGACGCACTTGACGCGGCACTTTTGCTGGAACAGTTGCGTCAACGCTTTTTCGATCAACGCCTTGCCTTTCGCATCCTGCTCAAAACGCTCCGCGTGCAATTGGTGATGAAATCCCAAAACGATCTGATCGCCTTCGATGCGAACCGGTTCGGCGTCGCGCAGTAACGCCTCGGCGATTTTGTTGTACTGGCGAATCACACCCAGCACGCGCATCCAATTCTCGCGCAAGGTTTCGACCGAAAGCGCGCCCACCCCGTTCGCGTCGTTCGCCGCGGGCGCATCGCTTGGCGCGGGCGCATCCGCCGGTTGCGTTTTTTTTGCGGGCGGCACAGGCGCGCGCGGAGCGGGCGTGGACGGCGCGGCAACGTGATGCGGCGCGGGCGGCGGCGTTGCCGCGCGCGGTGCGACTGGCTCTTCGAGCGTCGCCTCGACCAGCGCGATTTCGAGCGGCAAGGTGGGGTGCGCGCTCGTTCGCAAATCATACACGGCTTGGTTGAATAAGCGAATCGTGCGCACGAGTTGCTCGGCGGAAAATTTGCCGGCGGATGCGAGCATCTCCGCCTGCGCTTCCGCCGTCAGCGTGAGCGCCTCGCCGCTCCCGGCTTTGAGCAACAATAAACTCCGCAAGTACTCGACGATCTCGCGCGCCAATTGCTTGGGGTCTGCCCCGCCGTCCACCGCGCTGGCGACGAGCGTCAAACCTTGGGCGACATTTTTTTCGGCGAGTTGCACGACCACCTGGCTCACCACCTGGCTCGACGCCGCGCCGAGCAACCCTTGCACTTGCGCGAGCGTGATCTCATCGCTGCCGTAGGCGGTGAGTTGATCGAGCAGACTGATCGCGTCACGCATCGCGCCGGTCGCTTGCCGCGCGATCAGTTCGAGCGCGGCGGGTTCGACGCGGAGGTTTTCCTTCGTTGCGATCTCGGTCAACCGTTCGACGATTTCCGGTAGCGTCAGCCGGCGAAACACAAAACGTTGCACGCGCGAAATAACGGTGGCGGGGATTTTTTGCGGATCCGTCGTGGCGAAAATAAAGATGACGTGCGGCGGCGGCTCTTCCAGCGTTTTCAACAGCGCGTTGAACGCCGCCGTCGAAAGCATGTGCACTTCGTCAATGATGTACACCTTGTAGCGCGCCGTGCTCGGACGAAAATCCACCTTGTCGCGGAGATCGCGGATGTCGTCCACGCCGGTATTCGACGCCGCGTCAATTTCGATCAAGTCGAGCAAGCGTTCTTCGTTGATCGCCTGACACACCGCGCAGGTATTGCACGGCTTGGCTTGCTCTGTTGACTCGCAATTAACCGCTTTGGCGAGGAGCCGCGCCGTCGTCGTTTTGCCGGTGCCGCGCGGACCCTCGAACAAGTACGCGTGCGCGATGCGATTCAGCGCGAGCGCATTTTTGAGCGTCGTCGTGACGTGCGCTTGCCCTTCCACTTCGGAAAATGTGTGCGGGCGATATTTCAAATACAACGCTTGCGCGGGCATAGCCCCTCCCCGGAATCAATCCAACGTGCGGCGCGAGCCAGCCCGCGCTTTACGGCGGTGGCGTCCAATCCGCGCCGATGATGATGCGAATATCGGAATCGGTTTTCACATCGTTGCTGCGCCGGATGTTTGCCGGCTCGACGCGAAACGTTTTGGCAAGCACGTTTAGCGTGGCGCTTTTTGCGCCGGTGTAATCAATCAAAACGGTTTTGGCGTAATCAAAGCGATCCGCGTTGCCATACGCGTAAATCTGAAAACCCTGGGTCTGCAAAAAACGCGCCGTGCGTTCGGCGACCGGCGCATTCGGCGTGCCGTTCAACACGAGGATGCGCGCCGCTTCTTGTTTCACCACATCGGCTTGGTTCACCAGCGGCGGGTCTTGCGGAATGATCTGGTTCATCAACGCGCCGACTTTGGCGCGGTCAAACCACAACACATCCGCGCCCGTGCCCGTGCGAAACTCAACCGTCATCGTTTGATCAATCGTGCCGGTTTTAATGTTTTCGGTTTTCACCTTTGCCGCCGACTGCGCGAGTGCGATCACCTCTTGCGGTTTCAAATCTGTCTCGACCGTACCCCACAGCGATTGCACGAGCGTCGGCAACTTGGGCAACAGATCGAGGCGCAACGCCTTGTCGCGCGCGGCGAGGATCACTTGGATTTGGCGTTTGGAGCGACCGAAATCGCCGTCCTGATGGCGCGTGCGCGCGTACTTGAGCGCCAATTCGCCGTCCATATGCAAACGCCCGGCGGGAATGTACAGCGGGCTAAAGCCAAAATTTTCGTCGGGGTAGGTGGGATCGTTGATCGGCTTGGGCACGTCCACATCTATGCCGCCGAGGGTGTCAATGACCCGGCGAAAGCCGTTGAAATCGCCCAGCACATAGTAATGAATGCGTCGCCCAAAATTATATTCAACGGTTTTCTTGGCGAGCGCGGGCCCGCCGCCGGGGTACTTGTACAACTCGCCGTAATAATTCGCCGTATTGATCCGATTGTCGCCCACGCCGGGAATCGGCACGTACAAATCGCGCGGAATCGTAATTACGCCCGCCGTCGAGGTTTTGGAATCCAACGACACAATCATCATCGTATCCGTGCGGCAGACGTGCTTGTCAATTGGACGGCAATCCGTGCCCATTACCAGCACGTTGACGCGTTCGCCGGCGGCAATATTCGGCGCGGGCGCTTGGGTTGGTTGCGGCGCAGCGGAAATGACGGGCAGATTACCGATCTCCGGCAAACCCATCGCGATCACGGCTTCGCGCACCGTATCATAAATTTGATAGCCAAAGAAAAACGCGCCGCACAAAAACAAGCCGATGAACAGGACGCCGGCGATTTTGAGCGGCGCACTCGAACGCTGTGCTCGACGCGAACGACGTGACGGCAAACTATCCTCCTCCCTGCTTGGAGCACGCCGATTATAGCACAACCCCGAAACACGCACAAGATTATCATTTGACTTTTCATTCTGACCGAAATATACTCTCTGCGATGTCATTGCTCGGTCAACACCTGCGCCAAGCGCGCGAGGCGCGCGGCATTTCGCCGTTGCAAGTCGAAATAGACACACGCATTCGCGCCAGCATCGTCAACGCCCTCGAACAAGGCGATTACGAAAATCTGCCGCCCGAACCCTTCGTGCGCGGCTTGATTCGTTCGTACGCCAACTACCTGGGTGTAGATTCGGAAGAGATGCTGGGTTTATATGTTGCTGACTTTGCGCCCCAACCTGTAACGCCCGCGCCGCGGCCATCCGTCGTCAAGCGCCCGCCCGAACCGGGGAACAAACCGGCGCCGGCAGCGCCGCCATCCACCAAACCCATGGGCGCGGCCACGCGTCCGATCCGCCCCAACCCGGCGGTGCAACCAGCGGATGCGCCGCCGCCCTCCTTGCCCGAAGAGCCAGCGTTGCCAGTCACGCCGGCATCTACCGCCGCGCCAACGCGCAAGCCAACCGCGATTCGCCTGCCCTCGTTGCGCCCGCCGGTGCCGCGCCCACCCGCGCCCAAACCCAGTTTGCCCTTGCCGCCCGCGCCGCCCGAATCCTTGCTCCCGCCGGAGAACCTGGGTTCGGATTTGCTCGCCGCGCCCGAAGCATTCGGCGAACGCACGTCGCTCGCGCGCGCAACGCGCAAGCCCGCCTCATTGCCGGTTATCGCCGGGATCATTGCGGGCGTGTTATTCTTGTGCGGGCTGTTCGGTTTATTCGCCGCGTGGCAAATCTCGCCGATGGTTTCGCAATTGGCGGAACGGACGCTGACCCCAACGCGGTTGCCGCCCACGCGCACCGCCACGCCGATCCCGGGCGCAAACCCGACCGGGGTGCCAACACTCGCCGCCACTGCGCCGCCATTCGCGCCGGCGCCCAATCTACCCTCGCCAACGAGCAAGCCCGCCACGCCGCGCCCAGCCGATGGCGTCGCCGGGTTGCATCTCGACGTGATCGAGGTGACGCAACCGATCAACCTGCGCGTCGGCGTGGACGGCGTGCTTGTCTTCAACGAGCAAATGCAACCGGGGACGACGCGTTCGTGGAGCGCGCGCGACTCGCTGTACGTGCGGCTCGAAAATCCCAAAGGAGTCAATCTGCAATTCAACGGCAATAACAAGGTATTCGGCGCGCGCAATTTTCAGGAAACAAAATTGTTAGAGCGGCAGTGGAATGTGAATGAACGCGGCACGCCGGTGCCCGTTACGCCGGTCGCGCCGGCAAATGCGCCCGCGCCTGCGCTAACGCCAACACCGCTCGCCGCGCTTGCGCCTATGGAAATCGCGCCAGAGCTGGCTCCCGAGCTAACGCCGACCCCAGCCCTGACCAGCAATCCCATTTCGCTCACACCCACACCCACCCTCACACCCTTTAATTAGATGACGAAACCAACTTACGATCATTTGACTCGACACCTCGCGCTGGTGCCCGCACACCGCGCTCTGGTGCGCGCGCTCGAAGCGCGTTTGTACGAAGAGGTTACTTTTGTTCGCCCAATTCTCGACATTGGTTGCGGCGACGGCTATTTTGCGCGCGCGACGTTTACCCCACCTCTGGATGTGGGGATCGATCCCTCGCCGGCGGCGTTGGCGGAATGTGCGCGCCTGGGAATTTACGACACGCTGCAACCCGCCAGCGGCGCAGACCTGCCGTTTCCCGATGCCAGTTTTGCAACCGTGGTGAGCAATTGCGTGCTCGAACACATTCCCGAAATTGATCGCACGCTCGCCGAAATCAGCCGCGTGCTCAAACCGGGCGGGATGTTTGTCGGCACAATGGTCACGGATCAACTGACGCCGCTACTCGGCGTCCCGCGTGTGTTACGCGCGCTCGGCTTGCCCCACCTGGGCGACGCGTATGCAACGTGGTTTAATCGCAAAGCCGTTCATCACAACCTGCTTTCGATTTCCGAGTGGAGCGAAAAGCTTGCCCGTGCCGGTTTGCACGTGACGCGTGCCACGCCGTACATGGGCGCGCACGCGACGCGCGTATTCGATTTTCTGCACTATTACGCGCTCCCCTCGTTGCTGATCCACACGCTCTTGCGACGCTGGCTGTTGTGGAACGATCCGCGCAATGTTGCGGGAATCGCAGCACTCTTGCGTCAGGCGTACAACGAAGGCACACCGCAATCGGGCGCGTGTGTCTTCGTCGTCGCACACAAGCACACTTAGGTCAAGCGGCGCAGGGGGCAAAGATGCGACCCAAATCACGGCGACAAGTCAAGAGCAAACCAAACTGTTGCGACCCAGGACGCTCAATCGCCGTAGCCATCGGCGTCATGTTCTGGCTGGTGAGTTGTAGCGCCGCCGTGACTGTCCCGCCCGCCACGCCAACGCCTGGGCGCACGACCACAACCACGCCGCCCCCGCCGCCCAGCCCAAGCGCAACGATCCTGAATATCCTGCGCCAGCAAGAGTTTACGGTGCGTGCCGATCTGGGTTGGCAAAGCGCAGACATCTTGCTCCTGCCCGGCGATCAGGTGACGCTTCAAATCGTGTCCGGGCAATGGACACCGGCGATCAACAAGGCACCTTTTATAGACGGCGCAGGCAAATACGGGGTGATCTGCGCGAACAGCAAGCCAGCCAACCAATGCGGCGAGCCAATCCCGGATTATCCGACGGGGGCGTTGATCGCGCGGATTGACACAATGTTGATTCGCGTCGGCGCACTCCATACCACCACGGCGGCGACCAGTAGCCGGTTGCAGTTTCGCATGAACGACGCGGATACCAGTTTGAGCGACAACGCCGGGCAGTTGATCGTGCAAATCACAATTCGGCGCAGTCCAATGCCTGCACCCCCAAGCGCGATACCCGCGCGCTAAGAGAGTGTTTTATAAATCCGGTCAAAGACTTATTGGACGCGGACGAGCGCGGAAAACGCGGATAAAAACCAAATTCTAAAAATAATTTAATCCGCGTACATCCGTGTTTTCCGCGTCCAATTACCCGATTGACCCAAAGTGTCGGGTGTCTAGATTTCAAAACACTTTCTAAGGCGCGCGGATCGAAAATTTGACTTACCTTGTCAGCGGAGAAATCATGTTGCTTTCCCGGTTGTGCTACTATTTTTCATCCCTGCCCACCCTGGTCAGCGGTATTCGCAATTGGTCGGCGCTGTGGGCAGTTCTGCGCCGGCAACCGGTCATCGTCACGTTACGCGACGGCGCGCAGTTTCACGTTCGCACCCTGATGGATGTGTGGGTGTTGAAGGAAGCGATCCTCGACCGGCAGTACGAACGCGCCGGCGTCGCGATCCAAGACGGCTGGACAGTACTCGACATCGGCGCGGGCATCGGCGATTTTGCGATTGACGTAGCGCGGCGCAACCCGCGCGCAGTCGTCTACGCGTTCGAACCATTTCCCGAATCGTTCGCGCTCTTGGAAAAAAACATGACGCTCAATCGCGTCGGCAATGTGCGCGCGTTTCCCCGCGCAATCAGCGACGCGGACGGCACACTCGAACTGCAAGTGATCTCCGCCGAAGCCGTGCAACACACCGTCGTCTCCGCGACCGTGCGCGCGCGCCAAACGCTCCGTGTGCCCAGCCAAACGCTCGCGCACGCGTTCGCCGAGTTGGGCATCGCGCAGTGCGATTTTCTCAAAATGGATTGTGAGGGCGCAGAGTACGCCATCTTTTTCAACACGCCCCCCGCAACCTTGCGCCAAATCAAACACATTTGTCTGGAGCATCACGACGGCGTCACGCCGCACTCGCACGCCGACCTCGTCTGCTTTTTCGAGCAACACGGTTTCCGGGTCCAACATATTCCCAGCCCCGCGCATCGCAACCTGGGATTGCTCTACGCGGCAAACACCACGCCGGGATCGTAAGCGCGTTTTATGAACACACCCCCAAAATGGATTCGCCCCGCGCCCCTGGCGCTTGCCATTGCGCTGGCATTAGGCGCGCAATGGACTATGCTGGAGCAACGGAACGTCGCGCTGTGTCTGGCGCTGTACCTGTGCGCCATCGGCGTCACCGTGCTGGCAATGCTCAACGGCGACGAGCGCGCGCCCCTGCCGCAACTTGCGCCGCGCGCGACACCGCGCCCGCGAAGAATTTTCCGCGCACTGCTGTTTTGGGCGAGCATGGTTTGCGCGGTCGGCGCGTTCACGCTCAACGCCGACAGTTCGTTTCGCGTGAGCGGCGGCATCGAGTACCAATTCACCCTGCCGGGCGTAATCGCTTGGGTCGCCAGCATCGGCTTGTTCTTGTCCGCATTTTGGCAACCCGCGCCAGCCCGCCGCAGTTGGCGCGCCGGCATCACGTTGCGTCCCACCGGCACAACCATCGCGTTGCTCGCGATCCTCGCGCTCGGCGCGTTCTTTTATTTTTATCGCCTCGACACCCTGACCGCCGAAATGAACAGCGACCACGCCGAAAAACTGCTCGACGTGAACGACATCCTCGAAGGCCACACGCCGGTTTTTTTCAACCGCAACACTGGGCGCGAGCCGTTGCAATTTTACATCACCGCCGCGTTGATCAAACTGACCGGCGTGCCGCTCAGTCACCTCGCGCTCAAACTGGGCACGGCATTGCTCGGCTGGCTCACGATTCCCTGGACGTTTCTGCTCGCGCGCGAAATGTTCGACGACACCGTGGGCTTGCTAGCCGCGTTCTTTGTCGCCACGTTGCGCTGGCCCGTCACGATTGCGCGCATGGGCTTGCGCTATCCGTTCACGCCGTTTTTCGCCGCCGCATCGTTGTACTATGTGTGGCGCGCGATCAAATATCACCAGCGCAATGATTTTCTACTGGCGGGATTTTGGATCGGGTTCGGTTTGCTCGGCTACATTCCCTCGCGCAACGTGCCGTTGATCGCGCTGGGCATCTTGGCGCTGTACTGGGTATGCGCTGGCATAGACCGCTGGCGCGACTGGAAAGCGTTTGCGTTCAACAGCGCGCTCCTGTTCGGGTTGGTCGGCGTGATCTTTATGCCCCTGTTGCGCTTTTCGCTCGATTATCCCGACATGTTTTGGTACCGCGCGCTCACCCGCGTTGCCAGCGCGGAAAAATCTATCGAGGGCAACATCGTCTGGGTGTTTGCGCGCAACCTCGTCAACCTTGCCGAGATGTTTCACTATCGCGGCGACGAGGTGTGGGTCACGAATGTCAACGGGCAACCCACGCTCGATTTCGTCACCGGCGGTTTGCTTTTGCTGGGCGTTGTGATCGCGATCTATCGCGCGGCACGCGCCAATCTAATCGTCAACGGCTTTTTGCTGACGACGTTTGTTGCGCTGTTACTGCCCAGCGCGCTCGCGCTCGCGTTTCCCCGCGAAAATCCCAGTCTCGTACGAACCGGCGGCGCGATCCCGTTGACCGCTATTCTGATCGCCCTACCGCTGGCATCCTGGGTCAAGTTGTTGCAGGGCGCGCCGCGCGGCATCGGCGCGCTAAAAGGGATCGCCGTCGGCGCGGTGTTGCTCGCGGCAAGCGCATTGAACTATCAATGGTACTTTGAGCAGTACGCCGAGAACTATCGCAACGCCGCGCAAAACTCGACCGAAGCCGGCGCCATCGTGCGCGGGTTTGTCAACAGTGTCGGTGATTTCGAGCACGCGTATTACATCGGCTATCCGCATTGGATGGACGGGCGCGCGATCGCGATCAACGCCGGCAATCTTTACTGGGATCATTTTACGCTCGACGCGGCGGAATTCATTCGCCCCGAAAATCCGCAAGCCAACTTGCTCTACCTCGTGCACCGCGACGACGCCGCCAATTTGCAAAAATTGCAAGCGCGTTATCCGACAGGGCAAATGCGGCGCGTGATTTCGCGAACACCGGGCAAGGATTTCATCGTGTTCTTTGTGCCGGCAAGTCCGGCGCGCTAGAAAGATTGTAGATGCGTTATTATTTGCTCACCCTGGGTTGCGCGAAAAATGTCGCGGACTCGGACGGAATCCGCGCGTTGCTGCGCGAGGCGCAACTCGAAGCAACCGACCAGACCAACGCGGCAGATGTGCTGATCGTCAACACCTGTGGCTTTTTGCAAGCGTCGCGGCAAGAGGCGCTCCGCGCATTGCGCGAACTGGCGCACGACAAGCGCGACGACCAACTCTTGATCGCGGCGGGCTGTTTGATTTCGCGGTACGGACAAACGCTCCAACGCGAAGTGCCGCAGGTGGATGGCGTGGTGGATGCCGGGCATTGGCTCGCGCTCCCGCACTTGATCCACCAACTCAAAAACAAAAACGAAATTCCGCAAGACTGGCTCACCGACGCGTATGCCGGCTTGCCGCTCGAACAAATCTCCGCGCGCTCGATTGTCGAGCGCCTGGCGCGCACGCCCCAGGGTGGCAGTGCGTACCTCAAAATCGCCGACGGTTGTGATCGCCCGTGCACGTTTTGCACGATCCCGGCGATCAAGGGCGTGCATCGCTCCAAGCCGGCGGACGCCGTGATCGCCGAGGCGCGCGAATTGGTCGCGCGCGGCGTCAAGGAGATCGTGCTCGTCGCGCAAGACACCACCGCGTATGGCTGGGATTGGGATCAGCGCGACGCGCTCGCGGCGTTGCTCGAACGCTTGGGCGCGGAAGTAGCGGGCTTGTGCTGGGTGCGCCTGATGTACACCTATCCCAGCCACATCACGCCGCGCTTGATCGAAACGATGGCGCGGTTGCCCCAGGTGTTGCATTACATTGATCTGCCGCTACAACACGCGCACCCCGAAACACTCAAACGCATGAAACGCCCGAACCCGGTCGTCACGCGCGACATGCTGAACGCGCTCCGCGCCGCGATACCCGACTTGGTGATCCGCACGACGTTCATCGTCGGCTTTCCCGGCGAAACGGACGACGAGTTCAAGACGCTGTTGCAATTTATGGACACGCAACGCTTTGATCGCGTCGGCGTGTTCGAGTATTCGCGCGAAGACGGCACGCCAGCGGCGTTGCTCGAACCGCAGGTGCCGGCGAAAACCAAAACCCAGCGGCGCAACGCGGCGATGAAACTGCAACAGAAAATTTCGTTCGCGCGCAACCAGCAATTCATCGGGCGCGAACTCGCCGTGTTGATCGAAGGCGTCGGCGACGGCATCAGCATTGCGCGCTCGTACCGCGACGCGCCCGAAGTGGACGGCGTCGTGCTCATCCAAAAAGAATTGCCGCCCGGCGAAATCGTGCGCGTCAAAATTTCGCAGGCGATTGAGTATGATCTGATCGGCTCGCCGATCTGACCAGCCCGCGCCGGTTCTAAACACTGCGCCGGGCAATCTTATCTCTGGAGTGTTCTCGTGTCTACGCAACCGCTCACGTTTGATTTCGTTCTGATCCCCGCAGGGGAATTTCTGATCGGCACTCATTCCGCACGCAACGCCATCGTCGAGCCGGACGAAATGCCGCAACACACGCTCGCGTTGCCGGATTTTTACATCGCGCGCGCGCCGGTGACGAACGCGCAGTACGACGCGTTCATCGCCGCGACCCAGCATCGCGCGCCCAAGTTTTGGCGCGAGGGCAAACCGCCCGCCGAGCAAGCGGATCACCCGGTCGTCGGCGTCAACTTTCACGACTGCCTCGCGTTTTGCAGTTGGGCATCTCAAGTATTGAACTTGCCCCTGCGCCTGCCGCTCGAACCGGAGTGGGAAAAAGCGGCGCGCGGCACCGATGGGCGCGTGTATCCCTGGGGCAACACCTGGGAAGCGCAACGGTGCAACTCGTTCGAGGCAAAGCTCAATCGCACGACGCCGGTCACGCAATTCGCGGCAACCAGCGCGAGTCCGTACGGCGTCGCCGATCTCGTTGGCAACGTCAGCGAGTGGTGCTTTTCCATGTTCAGCAAATACCCGTACCGCGCGGACGACGGGCGCGAGGCGTTGCAACTCGCGGACGGTCAGCACTTGCCCTGGGTCGAGCGCTGGGGTTTGCAAGTGACCAACGAACCCTCACGGTTCAAGGGCAACGAGCAACGCGTGTTGCGCGGCGGCTCGTTCCGCGAAAACAAAACGGTTTGCCGTTGCGCGTATCGCAGTTGGGCGGCGGCGATCCACATGAGCGACGACACGGGCTTTCGCGTGGCGTATCGGCAGTAAACGCGACCGGGCTGGCACCGCGCCAGCCCGGTTTTTTCTTCACACCCTCCGAACACGCCCTTCATCATTTTTTCACACCCGCCGGGTATGATTGGGGCAAACAAGAAACGGAGGCAATAGAAATGAAACCCGCAGTATTGATCGGAATCATCGTCGCGCTCAGCATAGTTGCGGCGGTGGCAATTGGCGCGCTCGTCATGGTCGTCTTTGCGCCGCAAGCCAACACATCCTACGCCGGGATGGGGCGCGGCATGGGGCGCGGCATGATGGACGGTGGACAAAATTATAATTCGACGCAACCGAATTCGGGCACACTGCCTAACAGTGGCGGACGCGGTATGGGGCGCGGCATGATGGGCGGCGGTGCAACTCAACCGGGCGGGCTTGCGCCGGTGAATCCAACGACGCCGGCTGCACCAGCGAATCCGCCGGCAAGCACAAACACGAACGCGGCGACCGCCAAAGCCGGCACTTGGAACGTCGCACTCACGATGACACCGTACCCGCCCGTCTCGTTCCAGACCACGACGTTCAATCTCGCAATCACGGACGACAAGGGCGCGGCAATTTCCGACGCCAAGGTGAGTCTCGATTTAACGATGCCCTCGATGTGGATGCCGTCGAACAAACCGGCGGCGCAAGCGTTGGGCGACGGCAAGTACCAAGCGACCGGCAAATTCACGATGCGCGGCGGCTGGCAGATCGCGGTGATCATTCAACGCGGCAGCGAAACACAAACGGCTTATTTCCAACTGGGTTTGTAATTCCGCCACACTGCACGCCGAAAAAAATCGCCCGCGCGGATCAAGCGATCTTGATCCGTGCGGGCGATCAACCGGTTCGCGCCGGACGATTTAATCCACGTACCGCAGCGCGTCCGCCAAGCATTCGACGCGCGCGTCCGCGTGCGCCAAGTCCTGCGCCGCCGTGTACTGATTCGGCACGGCGATCACGCGCATCCCTGCCGCTCTTGCCGCGGTCACGCCGGTTGCGCTGTCTTCCAGCGCGAGGCACTGCGCGGGCGCGACGCCCAACTCCGCCGCCGCGCGCACGTACACATCCGGCGCGGGCTTGGTGCGCGGCACATCCGAGCCGGCGACGAACGCGCGCAAACGCGGCGCGATCCCCAGCCCGCGCAAAATAATTTCGCCCTGCGAGCGCGGCGAGCCGGTGGCGACCGCCAACGGCAACCCGCGCGCTTGCAAGTGATCCATCACCGCAAACACACCCGGCATCGGCACGAGATTTGCCGGCTCGGTCAGCAACGCCTCATAGATCGCTTCGCGGTCGCGCAACAATTCCTCCGGCGAAGCCGTCAAGCCGAAACGCGTTTTGAGATAGTCCATATTGTCCTTGACCGGAATGCCCACAAAACATTGCCCGTATTCTACCACGTCGAACTCGTACGCGATCCCGTGCCGTTTCAACAAAATGTGAAACGCGCGCCGATGGACCGGCTCGCTATCCACGATCAATCCGTCCAGATCAAAAATCACCGCTTGCGTTCGCATCCAAATTCTCCAAAAAATTTTTATCGCGCGCCGCCCACACGAGTTGCAAAAGATTAACGACGTAATGCGCGACGAACGGCGCGAGCAAGCCCGGGGTCAGCAGGAACAAGCCGGCAAAGACCAAACCCAGCGCGCCGGCAACCAACACGCCCAGGATGCCCTGCGCCAGATGCAACACGCCGAACAATGCCGACCCAATCACGACAAGCGCCGCCGGCGGCACGAACGCGCCAAACCCGCCGAGCCATAACGAGCGAAAGAGCAGCTCTTCGAGCAGAACGGCGGGGACGAGCGCAAGCGGCACGAGTACCCACTCGCGTGGCGTGCGCGGCAACACCCGTTGCACAACCAGCGGCGAATACACGCGCGCGCCGAAGCGCGCGACGGCAAAACGCGTGAGCGGCGGCAGAGCCAGCGCGAACGCCAACCCTACGCCGCCGCCAAGGATCACCTCGCGCACCGGATCGCGCACTTGCCAGCCCAGTTGCGCGGACGACAACTCGCTCGCCTGCGCCAACCCCACACAAATCGCGATCAACACCCCGCGAAAAATATTTTCCGCCGGCAACAAGAGCACATTGAGCGTCGCCGGCAAGTCGCGCAAAATTTGCGCCGTGCGATACGTGCTCATCACCAAAAACACGAGGAGGAGCAACGTGCCTAAAATGAAAAAGGTCATTTTGTCCAATCGTCCGGGAGTTTATTCGTCGCATAGTCGCAACGCAAGCAGTCAATCGAGCAACCCACGGGTTGACGCGAACAACCTCCCGGACTATTTGACTATTTGACGACAACGCTCAGCGCGTACTCCGCCGGTTCTGTTGTCGTTGGCGCGAACGGCGTGATCACGAGCGTCGCCTTGGTCACGTCTTTGCCGAAACCGGCGAGCGTGAGACTGCCGCGATTCTGCGCGTCGAGCGCGAGCCGCGTGACCCGCGCCTGCGCGCCGGCTTGAATCACCTGCACGATGTACTGTTGCGGCAACACATTGTCGCTCCGCACAAAGCCGGCGGCTTGCCAACCGCCCTCGCCGCTTTCGATGTCATCCGTGTAATTGATCTCCGGGATCGTAATGTCGTCAATCGCCCAGCCCGGCAAGTTCACCGCATCGTCCGTGATGTACTCAAAGCGCACGAGGATCGTCTTGCCGGCATACGGCGACAAATCCACTTGCTCCGGCATCCAACGCGCCGGGTCTTTCGATTTTCCGTCCGGCACCCCGGAACGCCCGGTGAATGCGTGCCCGTAACTTGCGCCGCCCGGGTTGCTCGTCGTCGTCTGCTTGCCCGGCAAAATGTCCCAGGTTTTGCCGCCGTCCGGCGAGACCTCGACGTACGCATAATCGTAATCCCGTTCGATTTCGTACCACGTCCAAAAATTCAGCGTCGCCTTGGTCGCGCGCGTCAGATCGAATTGGCGCGTCAGCGTCATGTTCGAGAGATCGGCGCGGTTGGAGTACCATACCCATTTGCCGCCGTGCGCGTCTGCCGGCAACAGGTTTGCGGTTGTCGTGCCGGTGAATGTAATCGTCACGCTCCCACTCGTCGGTTGCACCGTCAGATAATTCGCCGCGTACTGTCGCGTCGTCAATGACCGCGTCGTGGGCAAGTCGGTGAGATTCGTCATCCGCGTGATCCGAAAATTCTTTTCGTTTTCGTACGCGTACCGTCCTTTTTCAACGGCGGGATCGTTGAGCGCGTTGGTCACCGCCCAGTCCGCAAACAATTCTTCAAAGCGCAAACCGTTCGCGCGCTGATCGAGCGTGGCTTGGATACCATAGACGCCGTGGCGCGGCGCGCGAATCACCGCGCGCGAAAAATCGGGCCCAAAGCGTTGCGCGGTGTAACTAAAGAACAGGTACGACGCAACGTAATGCGCGAAATTGCTCTGCGGCTCATCCGACCAGGTATTCAACTGCGTGTCCGGCGCGCGCGCAAACGGCGCGAGATCGCCGGGCGGCAAGTTGTTCAACTTCATCGCCAGTTCGCTCATGCCCTCGTTGATCCAGCCCGTGTCGTGCGTCGCCTGATAGTGATGAATCAAGTGTTGGAACTCGTGCGCGATGATGCCGAGGTACTCGTCCGAACCTAGTTTCGCCGCATCGAGACTCATAAAGATCGCGTTGCGCTGATTGCTCTTGGGAAAAAAGACGCGTGGGTACGTATCGCCGCTCCCGTAATAGCCGGCGGTGCGCGCATCGAGTTTGCCGTTGAAAATATGAATCCGCGCTTCGCCATCAATTCCGCGCGGCACTTCGCCAAAGTACTGCGTATCGGTTGGATAAATCTGCTTTTCAAACGCCTCCGCCGATTTTTGCAACGCCGCTTGATCAAATTTGTACGTGTCCTCGATCCAGAACAAGGCGTGCGGCGTGATGAATTGCAACGTCGCGCTCGCCGTCCGATACGTGCCGGTCGTCATATCTTCGGTGATGAAAAACTGATCGCGTTCGCCAATTTGCCACGCGCGCGGCAGCGGCGTGGGAATCGGCGTCAACAGGGTGAGGTCTTTTTTCAGACGCGGAACGATTTGGTACAGATCGCGGTGCGGAATATCCGCGCGCGCTAACGCGTTTGCCGTCAGCGGCGACAACACCGGCGTCGTGGCGCGCGTGGGTATCGGCGTGCGCGGCGCCGACGTCGGCGAACCGGCCGCCGGGCTGGGCCGCGCCAGAGTTAGCGGGGCTTGCGTCGGCGGCACAGCCACGCGGCTTGGCGTGATGCGCGCTTGCGCCAACCACCACACACTACCGCCGGCGATGAGCACCAGCACGCCGCAAAGGCACACGCTCAACAATCCGATTAACGCAATGAGTATTTTGCGATTCATAATTTTTCCTTTTTCGCGGAGCATGGGTTGGGAACGCGCGGCATTATAACACAAGTAAATAAAAAAAGAGCAGGCATCTGAGCGATGCCTGCTCCGGCGCGTCAGCGGGCGGCGGAAACGTTCGCTAAGAGTTGGTAAAAGAATAATTTCCTGTGTGTCGGCGCGGAACGGTGTCCGCGCCCTACGTCGGGAACGCTCGCCGGAGCGTTCCCGCAGGAATTTATTTTTTAACGAACCCTAACGAAACCGGGAACCGATGAGCGGCAGCCGTTTGAGCGCGGCGCGCGCGATCATCTTCGCCGCGCGCCCGGCGTAAATTCGTTCGTGCACCGTTTCGCGCACGATCCACTGCGCGGTGCCGTCCGCGCGAAAACCGTGCTCGACGCCCGCCGGCACGTAGAGCGTCATGCCCGGCGTGCCGCGCAGTTCGCGCCCGTCAATCAAAATCGTGCCCTCGCCTTCGAGCACGTCAAACGCCTCGTCCGTGTGTTCGTGGCGATGGTAGCGCACGACATTCCCGCGCGAAAAACAGAGCAACCGTCCAAAGAACGCCTCACCGTCCCACAAATTCACATTCGCCAATTGGTCCGGCGAAAATTTTTTAATCTCGGCAACGTTCGCCGCGAAAAATCGTTTCATGCCTTCCTCGCTGAAAATTATTTTTCCTGTGCCGCGCCCAGCGCGAACAACGCGGCGAGCGCAAACGCGACGATGATGATTCCCGAAATGCGGTTGACCCAGCGCATCGCGCGTCGATCAAATTTCGCGCGCAGTAAACTCACGCCGCCGCTGAGGAGCAACCACCACGCCGCCGAGCCGCTCAACACGCCGACGACCAGCGCGAGCGGCGCGAGATAATCGCCCGGCGGAATGACCACTTGAAAGCCGGCGAACACGGCGACGAATGCGAGAATCGTCATCGGATTTGTCACCGTCAAGAAAAACGTCGAACTGTACGCGCCGACGCTGCCCTTGCCGGACGCGTTTGCCGGCTCATCCGCCGGTTGGGTCAGCAGAGTCCGCACACCCAGGTACAACAAAAACACGCCGCCGATCAATTGAAACCAGAACCGTTGCGCGATCAAAAAATCGGAGACGAGCGTCAAGCCGAATGCGGCGACGCTACCGTACAGCGCGTCCGCCGTCGCCGCGCCCAAGCCGGTTGCCAAGCCAACACTGCGCCCTTGGGCGAGCGTGCGCCGAATGCACAACACCCCAATCGGGCCCACCGGCGCGGCAATGAGAAAACCGATGGCGAGTCCTTTAAGCAAAATTTCCATCATAGTTATGCGGAACAATTTTGAAAATTGTCCTACTCTCCCGCCAAATCGCGCTTGCGAATTTCTTCGTCCGCCGGATTCTCGTACGCGTGTTGATCGCCCGCGGTGCCGCGCAATAACTGGATCGCGTGCGGGATCGCCGGCAGGATCACCGCAAGGTTCTCACATGCGGCTTTGGGACTGCCCGGCAAGTTGACGATGAGCGTGTGCCCGCGAATGCCGGCGACCATCCGCGACAGCATCGCGTGCGGCGTTTTCTGCAAACTCGCCGCGAGCATCGCTTGCACCAAACCCGGCGCTTGGCGCTCGATCACTTGCTGGGTGGCTTCGGGCGTCACATCGCGCGGAGCAAACCCGGTGCCACCGGTCGTCAAAATCAAATCGAGGTGCGCGTCGTCGCACCATTTGATCAGCGCGGCTTTGATCGCGCTGAAATTATCCGGCACGATGAACGTCAAATCCACGTCTTCGCCAAAATGTTTTTCGATCAGGACGCGGAGCGCGGGTCCCGATTCGTCTTCGTAAATGCCTTGCGCCGCGCGGTCGCTGATGGTGAGGATTCCAATTCTCATAGGGTTTCAGGTCTCTGGGTCAAGTTTCAGGTTTCAGGTTGTTCAACTTGAAACCTGAAACTTGAAACCTAATCACGGCAGATGCACGTGCCCGTGCCCGTACCGCCGCATCAAGTCCACCGTCTCTTCAAGCGGCAAGCCCGCCACCACGCGATCATCGCGCCCGATCATCGTGTCGGCTTTGAAGAGCGCGTTGAGCACCGCTTCTTCCGTCGCTTCGACGACCGACCAAAACAGGTGATTGATCAGATCGCCCTGCTCGACGATTTGCTCGACGTGGTAGGTGAGCGCGTCGGCGAAATGTTTTTTGCGCCGCGTCGTCGAAAACGCGATGACGAAATCGCCGCTCGTGTTGCCGGTGTGCGAGCCGGTGCGCGCGAGTCCGTTCTGCGCGCGCACGGCAAGCCGGTTGAGTTGGCGATACGAACACGGCGCGTCGGTCGCCACGACGACGATCACCGAGCCGCTGTCCAGCGTGGTTTTGATCTCCGGCGGATTTTCGGATTTGCGGCGAAGCGGTTTGTAGCGTTGCAGTTCGCGCCCGACCGGCACGCCGTCAATCAGCAATTGCGGCCGCCAACCAAAGTTCGCTTGCACGAGCACGCCGACGGTGTACCCGCCGAGTTTGTCCGGCAATTTGCGCGACGCCGTGCCGATGCCGCCTTTGAAATCGTAGCACGTCATCCCGGTGCCGCCGCCGACCGCGCCCTCGAGCACTGCGCCGCCCGCCGCCGTGTCAATCGCGTGAAAGACGTGCTCGCGTGTGACGTGGCGGCCGCGAATATCGTTGAGCAACATGTCGCTCGTTTCGGCGACGACCGGGCTAATGCCCCAGGTGTCCACGCCCATCGCCTCGTTGCGCGCGATGCTCCAATCAATCACGGCGTCGGCGACGCGCGGCACGTTCCACGTGTTCGTCAGCATAATGGGTCCTTCGATGAAACCCATCTCGTGAATCTGTTCCGAGTTGGTCACTTCGCCAAAGCCATTGATCCGCAAAACCGTGCCGGTCACTTTATCGAGAAACAGGTCGCCGCCATGCGGCAGGATCGCGGTGACGCCGGTGCGAATCGGTCCGACGCCGGGCACAAGCTTGCCCGCGCCTTCGATCAGCGTCGTGTGTCCGACGCGCACACCGGCAACATCGGTGATGGCGTTGTAGCGTCCAGGTTTGACGCGTCCGATTTTAATTCCCAGGTCGCGTGCGCGGGGGCGGTGTGATGACATGTGCTTATTCCTTCCTCTTGGAACGAAAAACCCCTCACGCGGCAGAGGGGCTGGCATTTTTCTTGCGTGCGCGGCGCCGATAAATAACCTTGCCCGTGCGCCGAATCTCGTCGGCGAACGAGCCGCGTTCGGCATCGCGCCATTGGCGCGGCGTATAGCCGATGGCTTGAATCGGCTCGCGCAAAGACATATTGGCAAAGCCGAGCGTTTCGTAGCGTTCGCGCAAATTCAAACGCGCGAATTGCGGCGCGATGATCGCGAGGTCAATATCGCTTCCCTCGCGCGCGCGGTTGTGCGCGTACGAGCCGAACAGCACGACCTGCTGGACGTGAATCCCGCGCGTTTGCAAATTGGCGATATAGCGGTCTACGATGCTTTTAATCTGGAATCGCGTTCTAACCATTTGAGAAACGCCTTGGTCTCTGTTAGAAATTCTTGGGCGCTTGGCGCAGACTCGATGTCATATTTCGAACTTGCCAACCAATTTGCGGTCGTCTTTTTCAAGGTAGCCCTTGCAGGTATTATAACCTACTTGAACAAGGTTCGCAAAATGTTATGCGCGGCCGGGTGTGCGTTACGTTTTTGGGCGAACGCCGCCGAATGGAATTCGGCGTCTCACGCTGGCACGTCTTTGAAGCGGCGCAAAGCGCCGCGCAATGGTCGTGCCAGCGAGGTGAAAATCGGTTGGAAACCGATTCGCGCAACTCGGTTCACCGAGTTTTCACCGATTGAGCCGTCGTTTGAAAACGACGGCGGTAGCACCCAAAATTTTGACGCCCACCCCGCGCTTGGTCTTGTCCGTTTCATCCGATTTTGTCCGTTGTCATTCCCAGCATCAGGGTGAGCGGGCGCAACGAAAACCAACGACGTAATCCGAGTTAGTCGGTTCGCTGAGGTGGCGGGTAGCCGCGCGCGCGTCGTATCTGCTGTTGCCCCACGCGCCGCCGTGCAAGAGCCGTGACGATCCCGAACTGGGTCCCGTTGGATTCCGTTGCGTCCCACTCGAATAACTGCCATACCAATCCGCGATCCACTCCAAGACGTTGCCGGACAAATCCATTATACCATACGGACTCGCGCCAGATGGATACGCGCCAACCTGGGCTGTGTCGCCTTTACCACCGTCAGCAGAATTGAGTAGATTTTTGTCAAACGCATCGCCCCAGGGATAAATTCGTCCGTCCGTTCCGCGCGCGGCTTTTTCCCACTGCGCCTCAGTCGGCAATTGTTTCCCTGCCCACTCACAGTACGTCTTTGCCTGATTCCAGTCTACGTAAACTACCGGATAGTTATCAAACTGCGTGTTGCCAAAGTACGAACTGCGTGTGTACGATTTGGTTTCGCTCGGACGCGAACATTTTCCGGCGTTGACGCACGTTGCGTACAGCGCGTTCGTCACCTCGTACTTGTCCATCCAAAACGCGTCCAGGTAAACGGTGTGAATTGGTTTTTCATTGTCGTAACCGTTGCTCCCCATCGCAAACTCGCCCGCCGGCACAAGCATCATCGGCGAGTTGTCCGGCGCAAACGCGCGCGTGTCGCCGGCGCGCGGCGTGGGTGTAACGCGCGGCGTTTCGGTCGGCGTGGCGGTTGGTATTGGCATTGCCGTAGCCGACAGCGTAAAAGTATTTGATGGACGCGCCACAACCTGGGTTGGCGTTGGTGTTGGGCTATTCAAAAAACTATACACGCCAAATCCAACCAAGATACAGAGCAACACAACTCCTATGCCGCCGACACCAACCGGGCCAAGCCAGTTCGGAAACGAAGCGGTGTTCGACGCGACGGCTTCCGGCGGCGGCGCATACATCGGCGGCGGTGGCTTGGCGCGCACACCAAACCCCTTGGTCAGCACCACGTTCAGCGCGTTGGTGTAACGCGTTTCATCGCGCCAATCGCTAAACTCCACATAGAGCAAATGCCGCAAACGCGCCGGCACTTGACATTTTTCCGCGATCACCGGCATGATGTGCGGTCGCTCGTTCCGTGCCCGGTCACGGCCCAACGTAATCGCGATGTCAATTTCCCAATCGCACCACGGCGATTTGAGCGCGGCAGGCGACAGCACCGGAATGTACACATCGCACGTTTCCAATCCATGCTCGATGCGCGACGGAATGCTCTCGCCCGGGCGAATCGAACGCTCGTCGAGAAAACCGTCCAAGCCGCTCGCGCGCAGATCGTCACACAACTTGCGCGCGAACTCAATGTCGTTCCACGAATGCGTGATAAAAAAGCGCGTCGGATTGGGCATTGCATCCTCTTGTCATTCTTCATTCGTCATTTGTCATTCGCCCATCAGCGTCTTGCCCATCAGCGTCAAATCCATTATATCCCAATCCAGCCGCTGGTAAAACTCAATCACGTCCGCGTTCTCGCGCTTGACGAGCAAGTACGCCTTGACGCAACCCTTTGCGCGCAGCCGCCGTTCGAGTTCCGCCATCAGCAGTTTGCCGATCCCGTTCCGGCGGTAAGCCGGTTCAACCGCGAGATGATAGATCAGCCCGCGCCGCCCATCGTACCCGCCGATCACCGTGCCGACGATCCTGCGCGCAGTCGCAGGATTGCCGTCGTCTTCGGCGACCAAAAACAAATCGGGATCGCGTTGCAACTTTTTCGTGATCTCTTCGCGCGAGTCGGAGCGACTCAACCCAATGCCCGGTCCCGCGTTCTGCCACAACGCGTACGCCGCGCCGTAATCGTCCATCGTAAATTCACGAATCGCGATCACCCGTTCACATTTCCTTTCCCGTTCAGTCCACTGGTTTACCTGGAAAAATATCCCGTCCCGAATATCAGCGCGAGACCGAGCAAAGCCACTGCCAGCCCAACGCGATTCATAATGTACTCACGCTCGGTGAGGAGGTCCTTGCTCAGCCAAATTCTTTGCCGCACCTTACGATCACGCGTGCGCCGAACGTACATAATCTCGGAGGCAATAAACATTGCCCAACCCGCAAACGCAAGCACAGCAAATAAAGGAATCATTGGAAATCACCCCGGTTCTGTTGAGCCATCAACTAGCAAGGTTCACCGTAAATTCACGAATTGAAATCGTGCCCCGTCCCATTTGTCATTTGTCATTTGTTCATTCGTCATTCGTCATTTGTCATTTGTCATTATGCTCAACGCCATATTGTCGAAATACGCCGACACGCGGCGAAACGTTTCCCACGTGGCGAACCGGATCGTCGCGTCGTACGGATCGTGGTACGTGATGCCGCGCTCGTCCGCCGCGACGATGACGCTGGCGTGTTCGTACGGCACGAGCTTCACCGTCGCGCCGTCCGCCATTTTCACCGGCACCGGCTTTTGGTACGAGTCCTGCCACGTGTGCCACCACACCACCGGACGCCCGGCGCGCAAATGCGCCCACACCGCATTTTTGAAATCGGCGTAACTCTGCCCGTACAAAATTTCCGATTGGACGCCGAGCGCGGTCAACCCCTTTTGCAAGCCCGACGCATAGACGCCGTAATCCGTCAAGCCGCCCAGGTACGCCGAGTTGGTGCGCCCGCGAATTCCGGCAAACGGATTGTCACTACGCGGCATCACGGCGAGCAGTTGGTCTTCGGTGAACGCGCCGCGCGCCGCCATCACCGCCGACGCCTCTTCGCACGTGAGCGTTTGCTTTTGCTGGCGCAAGGGCACGTTCGCCGCGCGCACACTCGCCGCGGCGGTCGTTGCCGGCGTTTCGGTTTTCGATTGCGCGACCGGCACGCGCAAACGTTGACCGGGGATGATGAACCAATCGGCGGGCAAATTGTTTGCGAACGCAATCGCCTGCGTCGTCGTGCCGTAACGCAAAGCGATTGCCGCCGGGTATTCGCCCGGCTGAACGATGTGAGTGGTTGTCGCAAATTGAGGAGTGGAATCGTGCGCGGGTTGCGCGTCGGCAGCTGGAATCTTGAGCGACCAGCCGACGTAGAGCACGCCGTTCGGGGGCAAACGGTTCGCCGCGGAGATCGCGGCAACTGTCGTGTTGAAACGCGCGGCAATCGAAAATAGCGTGTCGCCGGCGCGCACGGTGTAATAACCGCTCGGCGTGGTGGAAACGAGGATCGGGGCGGCCGGTTGGTCGCCCCGATCAGGAATGGTTAAACGTGCGCCGACAAAGACCCAGGAATTGACGCCGATGTTGTTCGCGCTGGCTAACGCTTGTGGCGAAACGGCGTATGCGCGCGCGATGCTGTACAGCGTTTCGCCCCAGGCGACGGTGTGCGTGGCGGGCGTCTCGGCGGAGAGGATTGGCGTGGCGCTCAAGAACAACCCAACGCCAATCACCCACACCCAAAATCTCATCCCGCTCGCCTGACCCTTCATTCCGGTTTTTCTTCCACGTCCTTCTTCACCTCGCGCGCCGCGCGCGCTTCTGCCAGCGCGCGTTCGAGCTGTTCGCGCCACGCTTGCGCGCGCGATTTGGGCACGAGCGGCGCGGGCGCGGCTGGCACGACGGCAGTCACCGGAGTTTCCGGCGGCGCGACCGGCGCAACGCTTGGCTCGGTCTCTGGCTGGGGTGGCGTCGGCTCTGCCAGCCCAAGTGCCGGCTCCGTGGGCAAAACCGTTTCCGGCATCCAGCCCGGCTCGACGGAGGCAACAGGCAACGGCTCTTCCGGTTCCGCGCCCTGCTCGAACCAAATCGGCGACTCGGTGATCGGTTCCGGCGGCGCGACCGTTTCCACACGCAGTTCGACTGGCGCAGGTTCAGCCGGCGCGAACACATCCTCCTCGATGATCAGCGGATGCAGCGTTTCCTCAATCGGATCAATCGCGGGTTCGGCTTCCGGCAAATCGGCGGGCACCGGTTCATACTCCGCCGCAATGTCCGACGACGCGCCGAGTTCTTCGCGGCTGGGCGCTTCGAGCGTTTCGGGAATTTCCTCCTCGCCCAGCGCCTCGCCTTCGATCAGTTGCCGCCAGGGACCGTGAATCCCGTCGTCCGTTACGCCATAGTACACCAGGATTTTGTCGCCGGCGCGTTGCGCGAAATCGTACCGCACCTTGCCCGCGCGTTTGTACGATTTGCACACGGCGATCTCACCAACCCATTTGAGCGTGCTGGGATCGCACGGGTTTTTTTCGCGCTCGGTGATCGCGTATTGCCACAAGTGCCGCGCGCTTTTGAGCGTGACATTGTGCACGATACGCGCGTTCCGCAAATCGCGCACCGAATAGTACCCGACCCCTTTCCGCACATCCGCCGCAACGACTTGGACGCCGGTGCGAGGCGGCGGCACCGTCAACGCGGGCGTCTCGACCGGGGGTTGCGCTGGCGTGACCGCCGTTTTTTCTGCCGGCGCGGCAGTCGGCGTCGCCGGTGCGCCGATGCCGGCAAACTCAATCGCCAGCGCGTCGCGCACGAGTTGCACGATCTCGTCGCGCACCGCCAAGCCGGTTTCGCCTTCGGCGCGCACGTAAATGTGGCTGTCCTCCAAGACGTACGGCACATCACTGCCGCGCGGCACGATCACCTGCAACACATTTTTGCCCTGACTCTTGAGCGATTCGATCTGCACTTCGAGCGGCGGCGTCACATCCTTGGCGATTGCCGCGCGCAGTTCCGTGCCGGCTTGCTCCGGGCGCTCCACGCCGACGACCGCTTTTTTCACATCGGCATTTGCGCCGATGTAGATCGTGCCGCCGTTTGTGTTTGCCAACGCGACCACATCTTGCAGAATCGGGCGGGCGACGCCGCGTCGTTCGGTGAGGCGTTCGTGGAACGATTGGATCAGCGTTTCGCCGTGCTCGCGCGCTTCGCGCAACGGATCGAACGGCTCTTCGGTTTGCGGGCGGTACGGGCGCGTGCGCGAAAAATCGTTGCCGGCGAACACCGCTTTGATCGCGTCGAACGTCAATTCGTCGAGTAATATTTCGGTGGCGCGGTCACCCACACCCATTTCGTTTTTGAATTTTTGATCGAAATCGAGTTTGTGCGCGTCGCTACCCTGGATGCAGTGCATGCGGCGCGGATATTCCGGCTTGGTGCCGGAGAAAAAGAGCGCGGTGCGCCGGCGCGATTTCGATTCGAGGTCGGTCACTTCGAGCGCGTGCAGGCTTGCGTCTTGCGTGTACGCGATGCGCGTCTGCCCGCCAAAATCGAAACCGGGCATGGCGACGCCGTGCGACGAGTTGGCGTGCGCGGCGATCACCAAACCGCCGGCTTGATTGATCGCGCGGTACGCCGTCAATACGTCAGTCGTCGCGCCGACCTCACCGCTACCGAGATCGAGCCGGTCTGCCGGCACGTGCAACGAGAGCAGGAGCAATTCCAGTTGGCGCAAAGTGGTTTCGGGGGGAAAGATGCCGAGCACGTGAAAGCCCAGCGTCGCCGTCAATTCAAAGCCGGGAAAGATCAAGATTTTTTCCCGCAAACGGCGATACTCGTCCAACTGCACGCGCTCGTCGTCGCGCAAGCGTTTCAGGCGTTCGAGCGTTTCGAGCGTTTCGATTTCTTCGAGCAAGCGCGCATAGCCCTGCACCGTATTGTGATCGGTGAAAGCAATCGCGTCAAGATTGCGTTCTTCGGCTTTTTTCAAAAAGGCGAGATACGACACGTTGGCTTGTTTAAAATCCGCCGATGCCGGGGTATGCAGATGCAAGTCCAGCCGGAACCATTGACGTTGGCTGGTTTTTTTACGATGAATCATTGGGATTCCTTCCTGAGGGTATGCGATCCCCACTGCCACCACGGCGGGGGATCGAAAATGGAAGGATCACGGTGCGGGGAAAACGCGGCGAAAAAATAGCGCGAGCGCGGCAGTCCGTTCAATAAAAGATCACTCGCGGCAATCACACGCCGGTGGCTCGACAAATGCCGCGCCGGTTGGGCAATCTAATACGGCACGCAGAAATAGTCTAGCCGATGGCATGCGAACAATCAATCAGCGGCGTTACCCGTTATGACCCTTGCCTAAATGAGAAACGTACGCCGTCGTCCGCAGCGGTAATCAATGCAATGCCCGTGCGGTACGGCGCAACGTTTCGAGGTTGATACACGATAGAGTTGTTAATGATCGCGCGACGCACTACGCAATACGCACTACGTATTACGTATTACGTATTGCGTATTACGTTCGTTTCTTGGCGGCGCGCGGTAGCTTCGTCTTGTCTGCGTCCTTTGCATCGCCAAACGCATAGCCATCGCTAGGGGTTGGCACGCTAGACGCGGGACAAAGCGCGGCATCGAACACGTCGCTGACTTGCTCGGCAAAGATGAACCGCAATTCCTGGCGAATCTGTTCGGGCAAATCGTCCAGGTCTTTTTCGTTGCGCTTGGGCAAGATAATTGTCTTTAGTCCGGCGCGGTGCGCGGCAAGTACTTTTTCCTTGATGCCGCCCACCGGCAAAACGCGACCACGCAACGTAATTTCGCCGGTCATCGCCACGTCGTTCCGCACCAGGCGATTGGTCATCAACGACGCAAGCGCGGTCGCCATCGTGACCCCGGCGCTGGGACCATCTTTGGGCGTCGCGCCTTCCGGCACATGCAAGTGAATGTCACTGCGCTCGAACGACTTGGCGTCAATCCCCAGGGTAGACGCTTTGGAGCGCACGTACGATAGCGCGGCTTGCGCGGATTCTTTCATCACATCGCCCAATTGCCCGGTGACAATAAACCCTTTGCCGCCCGGCATTTTGGTCGCTTCGATAAACACAATGTCGCCGCCGACCGGCGTCCAGACCAAGCCGGTTGAAACGCCCGCGACAGTCGTGCGCTCGGCAACCTCGCCATAGAACCGGGGTTTGCCAAGCAGTTCGCTTACCTTTGCCGGCGTGATCTGAATCGGCGTCGGCTTGCCTTCCGCGATGTGCGTCGCCACTTTGCGGCACACCCGCCCCACTTCGCGTTCCAGCCCGCGCACGCCGGCTTCGCGCGTGTAATCGCGCGCGATCTGGCGCAGTGCCTCGTCCTCAAACGCGATCTCTTCCGGCTTGAGTCCGTTCTCCTTCACCTGCCGCGGCACGAGATAGCCCTTGGCAATGTTGAGTTTTTCGTCTTCGGTGTAGCCGGAGAGCGTGAGAATTTCCATCCGGTCGCGCAGCGCCGGCTGGATTGGTTCGAGCTGGTTCGCCGTGCAGATAAAGATCGCCTGGGACAGATCAAAATCCACGTCGAGGTAATGATCGCGGAACGTCTTGTTCTGCGCCGGGTCGAGCACTTCGAGCAAAGCGGACGAGGGATCGCCGCGAAAGTCCGCGCCCACCTTGTCCACTTCATCGAGCATCACGAGCGGGTTGCGCGATTCCGCGCGCTTGAGCGATTGGATGATGCGCCCGGGCAATGCACCGATGTACGTGCGCCGATGCCCGCGAATCTCCGCCTCGTCGTGCATTCCGCCCAGCGACATGCGGATGAACTTGCGCCCCAACGCGCGCGCGATGGATTGCCCCAGTGATGTTTTGCCCACGCCGGGCGGACCCGCGAAGCAGAGGATTGACCCCTTGTAGGTTTTCGCCTCTTCGTCGCCGCCGCGCTCCAGCCGGAGTTTTCGCACGGCGAGGTATTCGAGGATACGTTCCTTGACATCCTTGAGATCGTAATGATCTTCGTCGAGGATTTGGCGCGCGCGGGCAATGTCCAGGTTGTCTTCCGTCGTCTTACTCCACGGCAACGCCACGAGCCAATCAAGGTACGTTTTGATGACGTGGTACTCGGCGGCGGCGGGCGGCATCGCGCGCATCCGTTCGAGTTCGCGCTTGGCTTCCTTTTCGGCTTCGGGCGTCATTTGCGCTTCGGCGATCTTTTTGTCGTACTCCTTGATCTCGACCGCTTGCTCGTCCTCCTCGCCCAGCTCTTTCTTGATCTGTTTCATCTGCTCGCGCAGAATGTACTCGCGCTGGTTTTTTTCCAGTTCGGTCTGCGCTTGCGATTGGATTTCCTTCGCCGTTTTGAGGACATCCAACTCTTTGGCAATCAACGCGTTCAGTTTTGCCAACTTGTCCGACACATTGTCCAGTTCGAGCAGGGCTTGGGCATCGCCGAGCTCCATGCGTAAACTGGTGGCGAGCATGTACACGAGTTGGCGCGGATCGTCAATGTTGATCGCCGCCATCACCAATTCTTCCGGCAGGTTGGGCGCGAGCGCGGCAAGCTGGCGGAACAGCTCAATCGTGTTCCGCATCAACGCTTGTTCCTGCACGCTCTTGTCAATCTGGTCGGGAATCACTTCGATGCGCGCTTTGAGGTACGGCTCGACCGCCGTAAACTCGGCGATGCGGATGCGCTCGACGCCCTGCACGATCAGCCGCATGGTCGAGTCGGGCGCGCGCAACATGCGATGAATGATTGCCACCGTGCCGATGGAAAACACGTCGTCCGGCCCGGCTTCTTCAACCTTGTCGTCGCGCATCGTGACCAACGCCACCATGCGATTGCCGGTCGTCGCCTCGTCCACCAGTTTGATCGAGCGCGGTTGCCCCACATTGAGCGGCAACACGGTCAAGGGATAAACGACAGTGCCGCGCAACGGCAGGATCGGCAATTCACTGGGGATGTTGGGAGTATTCTCTTGTTCTTTTTTCTCGGGTTCGAGTTCCACGTCCGCAGGTTTTTTGCCGGCAAAGATATTCATCCTCTACTCCACACCTTCCTCGGATGCCCTCACGCAACCGCGCGTCGGATCAACTCCGCGCGCGAGTTGACTAGGAATTAGACACGCCTTGCACGCGGATGGGCACGCGATGTTCTTGTTTAGTTTTGGGCAAGGCAATGTACAAAAAGCCGTTTGCGTACCGTGCGTCCACATCGTTCAACGCAAACGTTCCGGTCAAGAACACTTCCGTGCGAAATTCGCCGTACGGAATTTCAAGGCAATGGTACGACAGTTTGGCGTCGTGGTCTTCGCGCACGCCGGACACGGTGAGCACCCGGTCTTGAAACGAGATCCGGAAATCGTCGGGGTTCATGCCGGCAATTTCGATCTTGACGATCACCGCCGTGTCCGTTTCGTACACATCCGTCGGCGGACGCCACACCCGCGGACGCGCGCGGTGCTCGTGCGGAAAGAACGTGTGCAACATGCGATCCATCTGCCGCTCGAACTGTTCGATATCTTCCGATTCGATCAAATCTCGTGCCATACGCGCCTTGCCTCCTCGCCAAAATCCGGCGGTATTGTAACACACTTGCGCGAATCTCTCAAGTTAAATTTCGTAAATTTTTTGCAAGGTGTGCCATTCCGCGTATAATCGTTGGGCAACCTGTGGGGCAAATTCGTAAATTTGCCCGACATTTGCAGAGGAGTTTCTATGGGTCTGGCATTGATCGTGCACGGCGGCGCGGGCGACATATCAGCGCGCGAGGCGACGCCGCATCGCGCCGGCGCAATCCGAGCGGCGCAAATCGGCTGGGAGATTTTGGCGCACGGCGGCGCGGCGCGCGACGCGGTTGAAGCGGCGGTGCGCGTTATGGAAGACGATCCGACGTTCGACGCCGGCATCGGCTCGTATCTGGATCGCAACGGCAATGTGACGCTCGACGCTAGTTTTATGGACGGCGCAACGCTCAACGCCGGCGCAGTCGCCGGCGTCAAACGCGTCCAGAATGTGATCACGCTGGCGCGCCGCGTAATGGAAAGCGAACACACTTTTTTGATCGCGGAAGGCGCGGAGCAATTCGCGCAAGAACACGGCATCGCGCTGATTGACAATCGGGAACTGTGCACACCGGAGCAAATCGCCATTTGGCAGGAGTGTTTACAGTCGCCGCCGGTGCGTGAGACGGCAAAATACGTGCCACCGCAAGCCGGCGGCACTGTCGGTTGCGTCGCCGTGGATCGCGCCGGCGACATTGCGGCGGGCACCTCGACCGGCGGGATGAAATTCAAGCGACCGGGGCGCGTGGGCGATTCGCCGTTAATCGGCGCGGGCGTCTACGCCGACAACACACTCGGCGGGGCATCCTCAACCGGTTGGGGTGAGGCAATCACACGCGTCGTCATGGCGAAATTTGCGGTGGACGCGCTGGCAAGCGACCGCGATCCGCGCGAGGCGGCACATGCCACCATCGAGTATCTCGCCAAACGGGTACACGGTACTGGCGGCATCATCCTCGCCGACCGAACGGGGCGCATCGGTTTCTGCTTCAACACGCCGCGCATGGCATGGGCACACATCACGGAGCAAACCGGCGAGATAGTTGGTGACTGTTAATTTCACTTGTCATAATGACAGCGCGCGAAAATCGCCTGGATTGCATAAAAAAGACGTGAAAACCCTTGACTTGACCCTTTGATTGCCTTATAATGAAATTGAGACGGGGAGCAATCTCCTTGTCTCAATTTTGTTGTTTGTATCAGATAGAATGGCGAATGGGTGGTGTTGACAGAAATGGCGAAAAAAATAACGACAAGTAAGGTAAAAACGAAAGAAAAGAGACCGAAACTCGCTGATGACCTGAAAACAACCCTGCGTCCAGATACTAAAAAGCCCGCAAGTAAAGCCGCGCGCACGCTTCGTGCCGCCTTCGCCAAATCACCCGATGCAACCTTGATGGGGCAAGCCGAAGAAGAACCGACCGCTGTGGACGAACTGATCAAGAAAGGCAAAGATCAGGGTTATCTGACGCAGGACGATATTTTGCAGGTTTTCCCCGAAGCGGAATCGAACCTCGAACAGCTCGAAGAACTCTACATCGTTCTGTTTGATGAGGGCATTTCGGTTGTCGAAGCGGAAAAACCGGCGTCTACCGAAGAAGCCGACGAAGCCGAGTCTGCCAAATCCCAACAGGAAGATTTGGATTTGAGCGCGATTGGGATTGACGACACGGTTTCGCTCTACCTCAAGGAAATTTCGCGCATCCCCCTGCTGACCGCCGCGCAAGAGGTGGAATACGCGCGCGGAATGGAAACCGGCAAACGGGCGCGCTATCGCCTGAACAAGAACCACATCGCGCCGAATGAGCGCGCACGGCTGGAAGACAAGATTCGCGAAGGCGAAATGTATCGCCAGAAATTGATCAAGGCGAACTTTCGGCTGGTCGTCTCCATTGCGAAAAAATACATCGGGCGCGGTGTGTCGTTTCTCGACTTGATCCAGGAAGGCAATATCGGCTTGATTCGCGCCGTCGAAAAATTCGATCATCATCGCGGATTCAAATTTTCGACGTACGCGACGTGGTGGATTCGGCAAGCGATCACGCGCGCCATCGCCGACCAGGGGCGCACGATCCGCGTGCCCGTCCACATGTGCGAACGCATCAACAAGTTGACGCGCGTCTCGCGGCAACTCGTGCAAGAGTTGGGGCGCGAGCCGACGAGCGAAGAGATCGCGCAGGAGTTGAACACCACCTCGCGCAAGGTCGAGCGCATCATCAAAATTTCGCAACGCCCGCTCTCGCTCGAAATGCCGGTCGGCGAGGAACAAGATTCGCATCTGGGCGATTTCATCCCGGACGAAATGACCTTGGGCCCGACGGACGCGGCATCGCATCAATTGTTGCGCGAGCAGATGGAAGACATTCTCACATCGCTGTCGCCGCGCGAGGGGCGCGTGTTGCAACTGCGCTTTGGGCTGAAGGACGGCAAGAGCCATACGCTCGAAGAAGTCGGCAAGAAATTCGGCGTGACGCGCGAACGCATCCGGCAGATCGAGGCAAAGGCGCTCCGCAAGTTGCGCCACCCGTCGCGCTCGCGCAAGTTGCGCGATTATCTCGAATAGAACAAACCTCCGAGGTTTTGAAAACCTCGGAGGTTTTGTATTTTTGCCGCTTGCGCCATTGTCCTATCTTGCATACAATACCGGCATGATGCGCGATATTTTTTTCGATCTCGAAACCAAAGAACTGCTCGATCAAAACGCCCCCGACGTGGACGCGGCGATTCGCGCCCTGCACATGTCCGTCGGCATGACGTGGTGCGCTTGCCACGACAAACAAATTTTTCATAGCCCCGCCGCGTTGGCGGAACACCTGCTCGCGCACGAACGCATCATCGGGTTCAACAACGTTCACTTTGATAACGCCGTGCTCGCCTGGGCGCCCGAACGTCCCGTCCACGACACTTTCGATCCGGTCACCGGCAAACACACCCTGGTCAAGCCCTTGCCCGACGCGCCGGCGGAACTCAAAAAAATGCTCGACGCCAAATCGTTCGACGTGTTGGCGGATTTGGAAACCCGGCTGGGGCATCGCGTTGGATTGGCGGCGTTGGCGGAAGGCACCCTCGGCAAGCAAAAATCCGCGTCGGGTCCCCAAGCCGTCGTGTGGAATCGCATCGCCGCGTTGTTGCGCGACAAATTGCCCTACGCGCTCACCGATGTCGGCGATCAAGAAGGCGCGGCGCGCATCAACGAGTTGGGCGCGTGGTTTCAGGAACGCCTCGAACAATATTGTTACCAGGACGTGGTCTTGCTCAAAAAAGTGTTCGAGTCTGGCATTGCCAACAAACGCGTCGCGTATATTGATTTCGAGGGCGAACGCCGCGTCGTGCGCGTGCAATGGCGCGCGTAGAGCAAGCGTCCGCGCGTAACGCCCACCCGTTCAACAGTTCAACTGGGCGCGCGTCACGGTTTTGGGTGCGGCACAGGAAATCGGACGTGGACGAGCGCAGACGAGCGCGGAGAAATAAACCATCTGCGTTCGTCTGCGTTTGTCTACGTCCAAGCTAATGAATTGGGTTGTGTGCCTGCCAATCCAAAACTTTGACGCCCACCCGTTCAACAGTTCAACTTCCCCACTTGCGAATTATCTTTGACTGCGCTAGAATACGCGCACGCTTGATCCAACCGGCAAGGAGTCCCCTGAATGTCATTCGCCACGCAAACCCTGCAAACCTTTCTCACCGAACTCGCGTCCGCCGAGCCAGCGCCCGGCGGCGGCAGTGTCGCCGCCTTGAGCGGCTCCCTGGGCGCGGCGCTCGTTGCCATGGTTTGCCGTTTGACCATCGGCAGAAAAGGTTACGAAGCGGTAGACGCCGAAATGCAAACAATCCTCCCGCGCGCCGAAGCGTTGCAACGTGAACTTGCCGATCTGATGCAAGCCGATACGGACGCGTACACACGCGTGATGGACGCCTATAAACTGCCGAAAAACTCGGACGCCGAAAAACTGGCGCGCACGCAAGCGATTCAAGCCGCGCTCCAACACGCCAGCGCAGTGCCCTTGCGCGTTGCCGAATTGTGCGAGCAAGTGCTAGAACTCGCACGCCCCGTGGCGGAGTACGGCAACAAGCACGCGGCAAGCGACGGCGGCGTCGGCGCATTAATGGCGGAAGCCGGCTTGCGCGGCGCGGCGTTCAACGTCACCATCAACCTGGGATCAATCCAAGACGAAAAATTCGTCCGCACGCATCGCGCGCGCGTCGCGCAACTCATCGCCGAAGCGGACAACCGCAAGCGCGAAATTCTCCGTCTCGTCGAAGGCCGCCTGTGAGCGCGCTCATTCTCAGCGGGCAACCCCTCGTCGAAAAAATGTGTTGCGAACTGCAACCGCGCATCGAACAATTCCGCAAAGCCCACGGCGTTGCGCCGACCCTCGCGGCGTTGCGCGTGGGCAATGCGCCCGCCGCCGTCAGTTATGCCCACTCGATTGATCGCGCGTTTACGCAATGCGGCATGGGCTTTCAAATGGAAGCCCTACCCGACGCCACAACCGCCGAACAAATTATCGCACGGCTGGCGGAACTCGACCGCGACGATCACGTGCACGGCATTCTCCTGCAACGCCCATTGCCGCCCATATTGGATTGGCGTGCGATCATGATCGCGTTTCCGTTTATCAAAGATGTCGAAGGCGCATCGCCGATCAATTTCGGTAAACTCGCGTTGGATGTCGGCGAATATTTTGCGACGACCACGCCGGACGCCGCGCTAGAAATCCTGCGCCATTACGAAATTTCGCCGGCGGGCAAACACGCGGTCATCGTGGGTCGCTCGAACATTCTCGGCAAACCGCTCGCGCTGTTGCTGCTGCGCGCAAACGCAACCGTCACCGTTTGCCACACGCATACGCGCGACCTCGCGCAATATACGCGGCAAGCCGATCTGCTCATCGCCGCCGCCGGCAGTCCAAAATTCATTACCGGCGATATGATCGCGCCCGCCGCAATCGTCATTGATTTCGGCGTCAACTTGCGCGGGGAACATCTCGTCGGCGACGTAGATTTTGCCGCCGCGCAAACCATCGCCTCCGCAATCACCCCCGTCCCCGGCGGCACGGGACCCGTGACCTCGATGCTGTTGATGCGGAACACGATTCACGCCGCCGAACAACAGATCAAACACATGGGCACACGAGGACGAATTCGATGGCTTCCGACCTTGAGAACCAAGCCACGCAAATAAAACCGATCGAAGAGATCGCGCAGAACCTGGGTCTAGAGGCGGACGATTTCGATCTGCACGGCAAGACCAAAGCCAAAATTGCGCTCGCCGTGTTGACGAAATTCGCCGCGCGCCCCACCGGCAAGTACGTCGTCGTCACCTCGATCACGCCAATGCCGCTCGGCGAAGGCAAAACGACAACGGCGATTGGCTTGGCGATGGCGCTCAACCGGCTGGGTCAGCGCGCGGCAGTCACGTTGCGCCAACCGTCGCTGGGACCCATCTTTGGCATCAAAGGCGGCGGCACCGGCGGCGGGCGTGCCCAAGTATTGCCCACCGCTGAAATCAACTTGCATCTCACCGGCGACGCGCACGCGGTCACGCTGGCGCACAACCTGCTCGCCGCGTTCGTAGACAATATGCTGTACCACGGCAACCCGCTCGAACTCGATCCCTGGTCAATCACTTGGGCACGCGCCAGCGATCTGAATGATCGTGCGCTCCGCAAAATTTTAACCGGGCTGGGCGGACGCGAAAATGGGATCCCCCGCGAAAGCGCGTTCCTCAGCACCGTCGCCAGCGAAGTGATGGCGATTCTTGCGCTCGCCACTTCGCGGCAGGATTTACGCGCGCGGCTGGGGCGCATCATCGTCGGCGCGACGCGCGCCGGCAAAATGATTACCGCGCAAGATTTGGAATGTGCCGGCGCGATGGCGGCGTTGCTCAACGACGCGCTCCGCCCCAACCTCGTGCAAACGTCCGAGCACACGCCGGCTTTGATTCACACCGATCCCTCCGCGCCGATTGCGCCCGCCAACAATTCGATCCTGGCGGATCGGATCGCGCTCAAATTGTGCGACATGGTGATCACCGAAAGCGGATTCGGTTCCGATCTGGGTCTGGAAAAATTCTTTAACTTGAAAACCCGCGCGTCAGGTTTGACCCCGCACGCCATCGTCCTGGTCACGACGATCCGCGCGCTCAAAATGCACGGCGGCGTCGGGCGCGTCGGCGGCGGCAAGCCCCTGCCGCCGGAATTGCTCCAGGAAAATTTCGCCGCGCTCGAACGGGGTTGCGCGAATTTGATCCAGCACATCGAAAACGGCAATGCGTACCACGTGCCCGTCATCGTCGCGATCAATCGGTACGCCGAGGACACCGAACGCGAAATCGCCATCGTCGAACAAATCGCGCGGAATGCCGGCGCGGAGAGCGCAGTCGTTTCCGACGCTTATGCGCGCGGCGGCGCAGGCGCGATTGCGCTCGCCGAAGCCGTGACGCGCGCGTGCGCGAACCCGCCCGCGTTCAAGTTTTTATATGCGCTCGAATTGCCGATCAAGGCAAAGATCGAACGCATCGCCGAGCGCATGTACGGCGCGGACGGCGTGGAGTACACCGCGCGCGCCGAGGAAAAAATCAAACGGCTGACCGATCTGGGTTTTGCGAAATTGCCGATCACGATCGCCAAAACGCACTTGTCGCTGACGCACGATCCGCAGATCAAGGGGCGCCCCCGCAAGTTCCGCTTGCCGATTGTGGATGTGAACGTCGCGGCGGGCGCGGGCTGGTTGAGCGCGCACTGCGACGATCCCCAACGCGGCGCGATGCCCGCCCTGCCGCGCGTGCCCGCCGGCGCACGCGTAGACGTGGACGCGGACGGCAAAATCATCGGGCTGGGCTAATTCGCAATTCGCACACGTGCGACGAGGGAGCATGTTCTTCGACCTTTTGCATTTAGGCGACGGGCAACAAGCCGCACACTATTTTGCATTTTGCTTCGCTGCAATCCTCGGCGTGTTGCAAGGCGTCGCCGCGCGCTACATGCGGCGCGATTTGTTGTGGTTCGCGCCGCGCATCGCCTACGCGTTTTGCGCGCTCGCCGTCAGCGGCAGTTTCGTGTGGTTCTTTGTCACCGATGCGGAAATTTTTATACCGGGTTTAGCCGGCGGTGAACTGTTCACAATTTTTGTGGCGGCGTTCGGGATCGCCGTGCCGTTCACACGCGGAATTGCCTGGGTAGCGGCGCGACTCCGCGCGCCGGCGCGCATCCGCGAGAAAGAGCCGGCAGGATGAATCCCGATCTCGCGCTCTTGCACTGGCTTAACGATTTTGTCGGCGTGTGTCCGCCGCTCGACTGGATCGCGCGCGCGCTCGTCAACGATTTTGCAATCCCAACCATCTGCGCGCTTGTCGCCGTCGCGCTGTGGTTTGCCGGCGCAACCGCCGCCGAACGCACGCGCAACCAACGCGCCGTAATCCTGATCGCGCTCGGTATTTTATTTTCGCAAGCCCTGATCAAGGACTTGGCGGGCTGGTATTTTCGCCCGCGCCCCTTTGCCGTGGAACCGGTCAAACTCTTGTTTTATCGTCCGTCCGTTTCATCGTTTCCCAGCATCCCGATTGCCGTCGTGTTCACCTTTGCGGCAGGCGCGTGGCGCGCCAACCGCCGGGTCGCCCAGGGTTTGATCGGGCTGGGCATCGCGTACGCGTGGGCGCGCGTGTATGCCGGCGTCCACTATCCCAGCGACGTGCTCGGCGGCGCGCTCATCGGCGCGGGAATGATCTGGATGCTCGCGCGGCTCGGTTTCTTTTTCGAACCGCTCGCCGATCAGTTCATCCGCATCGCGCGGCGGTGCGGCTTGGCGTAACCCCAACGCTCACCTGTGAGGTCAGAATGAACAACAGTGAAAGCACACGCAAGTTGATTGACGATTTAGGCAGCGCGAATCCGCTCGCGCGGTACCGCGCCGTAGACGCGCTGACGATGCGCCGCAACACGACCTTCGCCGCGATCAACGCGTTGCTCACACAAGGCACGCCGTTGCAACGCGTCGGCGCGGCGGAAATCTTGGGCCGCTGGCGCGATCCGAAAACGTTGCCGACATTGAGCGCCGGGATGAAAGACTCGGATGCGTCCGTGCGCGCGCGGTGCGTCGAAGCCCTGGGGCTGATGAACGACACGCGCGCGCTCGATGCATTGCTCGCCGCGACACGCGACACGCATCCCGAAGTGCGCGCCTGGGCGGTGGACGTGCTGGGCCGCTGGAAGCAAAAAGTGGCGCGCGATATTTTGCGCGACGCGTTGCAGGACCGCGATCCGAACGTGCGCTGGCACGCTGTGGAAGGGCTGGCGCGCGGCGGCGGCAAACGCGCGCTCGCGCAACTCATCCCCCTGCTCGCCGATCGCGATGCCGGCGTGCGCGCACTCGTCGCCGAATTGCTGGGACACGCGCGCATTGCCGCCGCGCAAGAACCGCTGGTCGAGTTGTTGAACGACGACGATTATGCCGTGCGTTGGCGCGCGGCAGATGCGCTCGTCGCGCTCGGCAACGCACGCGTCATCCCCGTCATCAGCGCCCGTTTGAAAAACGTCGATGCCGGCGTGCGTTGGCGCGCGGCATACATCCTGGGCGGCTTGCAAGCCAAACGCGCCGTGCCCGCGCTCATCGCCACGCTCGACGATTCCGACGCGCACGTGCGGGGGCGCGTCGCGGAGGCGCTCGGCGCAATCGGCGAGCCGCGCGCGCTGGACGCGTTGCGCGCGCACGCGAACGACGAAGCGTCCGCCGGGCATCTCGGCTCGGTCGGCGAAGTCGCGCAAGCGGCGATCACGTTGATCGAAAAACGTGCGCCGCGCACTCGCCGGAAAAAAGCGTAACCGGTTTCCACTCCATTTTGAGGAGAGTTGTCCATACGCGGCAAGCGCACCAACGGTCGAATGAAAATTGCTGGGACGCGGACGAGCGCGGACGAGCACGGACAATTTGTTTTTATCCGCGTTAATCCGCGTTAATCCGCGTCCTATTTTCAAGGGAGTTGTCCGTGCGCGGCAAGCGCACCAACGGTCGAATGAAAATTGCTGGGACGCGGACGAGCACGGACTATTTGTTTTTATCTGCGTTCATCCGCGTTAATCCGCGTCCTATTTTCAGAGGAGCAAACGATGACCTCGCCACGCATTTTAATCCCCCCGCCGGGACCGCGCGCGCAAGCGATCCTCGACCGCGACGCGCGCGTGCTGTCACCGTCGTACGCGCGCGATTACCCGTTCGTGATGGAACGCGGCCAAGGCGCAGAAGTCTGGGACGTGGATGGCAATCGGTACATTGATTTCGCCGCCGGCATCGCCGTCAATTCCACCGGGCATTGTCATCCCGAAATCGTCAAAGCGCTTCAAGTGCAAGCGGAAAAGTACATTCACATTTCGTCCGACTATTATCACGACGTGATGGTGCGGATCGCCGAGCGCATCAACGCCATCGCGCCGATGCAAGAAGACGCGACGATCTTTCTCGCCAATTCGGGCACCGAGTCGGTCGAAGCCGCGCTGAAACTCGCGCGCTATGCGACGGGACGGCGGCAGTTCATCGGCTTCCTGGGTGCGTTTCACGGACGCTCGATGGGATCGCTGTCATTCACGGCGAGTAAGGCGCGCCAGCAAGAACGGTTTTTCCCGACGATGCCCGGCGTGTGGCACGTGCCCTACCCCGATCCGTATCGCCCGGTTTTTCCGATTCCACCCGGCGGCGACATTGGCGACGCGGTGGTGGATTACATCGAAAATGTGCTGTTCCCCGAAGCCCTACCGTCGGACGAGGTTGCCGCGGTGCTGGTCGAGCCGATCCAGGGCGAGGGCGGTTACATTGTGCCGCCGCCGCATTTTTTTCCGCGCCTGCGCGAAATGTGCAACCGGCACGGCATCCTGCTGATCGTGGATGAGGTGCAAGCCGGCGTTGGGCGCACGGGCAAGTGGTGGGCAATTCAACACTGGGACGTGGAGCCGGATATAATTTGCATTGCGAAAGGGATCGCGAGTGGCGTGCCGATGGGTGCGATGGCGGCGCGGCAATCGGTCGGCGCGAAATGGAAACCGGGCGCGCACGGCAACACGTATGGCGGCAATCCGCTGGCGGCAGTCTCCGCGCTAAAGACGCTCGACCTGATCGAAAACGGGATGATGGAAAATGCGCGCGCGTTGGGCGCATATATGCTCGCCGCGCTCAGCGAAATGCAGGCGCGGCATCCCAGCATCGGGCAGGTGCGCGGCAAGGGTTTGATGATCGGCGTCGAGTTCGTTCTGGATCGCGCGACCAAAGCGCACGCGAAGGAATTGCGGAACGCAGTCGTGCATCGGTGTTTTGAAACCGGCTTGCTGATGTTGGGTTGCGGGCAAAGCACGATTCGGTTTATGCCGGCATTGATGATCACGCAAGACTTGATTGACGAGGGGCTGGCAATTTTTGAAAGCGCGGTGACGCACGCCGAAAAAGCATGAACGCGATCACGATCCTCGACGTTCGCATTGACGATGTGACCTACGCCGACGCGCTGGCGCACATCGAGATTTTTTTGCGCGAGCCGGGCTTGCATCACGTTGCGACGGTCAATCCGGAATTTGTCGTGATGGCGCAGACGCGCCCGGAATTTCGGCGGGCGCTGAACGCCGCCGCGCTCAACACACCCGACGGCGTGGGGTTGCTGTGGGCGGCGCGCCGGCTGGGCACGCCGCTACGCGAGCGCGTGACCGGGCAAGAGTTGGTGGATCGCATTTGCGCGCGCGCGGCGGAACGGGGCGCGCGCGTTTTTCTGCTCGGCGCGCGCGAAGGAGTTGCCGCGCGTGCGGCGGCGGCGCTCAAAATGAAACAGCCGCATTTGGAAATCGCCGGGTGTTACGCCGGCTCGCCGGCAATGGCGGAGGAAGCGGACATCTGCGCGCGCATCACGGCATCGGGCGCGCACATCTTGTTCGTGGCGTATGGTCCGCCGAAGCAAGAATTGTGGATCGCGCGCAACGCGCCGCGCCTGCCCAACGTCGCGGTGGCGATGGGCGTCGGCGGCACGTTCGACACACTCGCCGGGATTGCGCCGCGCGCGCCGCGTTGGGTGCGCGACGCCGGGTTCGAGTGGACGTACCGCTTGTTGCGCGAACCCTGGCGCATCAAGCGGCAGATGAGTATTCCGTACTTTATGTGGCTGGTCGTACGCCGGCAGGCAGTCAATCAATCAGTGAGACAGTAAGACGGTAAGGCGGCGGGCAATTCGAGAGGATGCGATTTTCGGTTGTCCGCCGCACGCTTCCACGCCATCAAGCCAAACTCTCGCAACACCGCGCGACGATGCGCGCATACGCGTGCGCGCCCGAAACGAGTTGCGCGATTGCGATCCATTCGTCAACTATGTGCGCTTGCTCGATTGAGCCAGGTCCGAAAATAAACGAGGGGATGCCGCGCGCGGCGCTGACCGAGGCGTTGGTGCCAAAGGGCGCGGCGAATGTTTTAGCCGCCAAACCGCAGTCGCTCAACGCCGCAAGAATCTTGGCTTGCCAATCGCTATTGACGCTCGCACGCCAACCCAGAATGAAATCGGGCATCGTGAGCCGCTTGCCGGTGTAGCACAGTTGGACAAGTTGATCGAATTGGAGCGAAACCCCCGTCAGCCCGGCAAGTGCATTTTGCAACTGCCCCAAAATTTCCTCTGCTGTTTTTCCCGGCAAGCTTCGATTCACAAAGCGCGCTTGGCAACCGGCGGGGACAAAGCCGGCGCCTGGGATCGGCGTGGAAATGATTTCGGTCAGTTCGAGAATCTCGCGCCCCAGTTCCGGATCGCTCGGCAAGGCAAGCGCGCGCAAACGCCGCGTGGCTTCCATCATTTTGTACACGGCATTGTCGCCCAATTCCGGGCGCGCGGTATGCGCGCTTTTGCCGCGCGCCTCCACGACGATGCCGGCGCGCCCTTTCTGCGCGATCCCCAGTTTCAACTCTGTCGGCTCACCAATGACGACCACCGCCGGCGCGTACCGATCCAGGATATGGGCGATTGCCGCACCGGTCAACGTTTCCTCACACACGGACGCCGAGACGATGATTTGGCCGGCGATGGATTCACGCGCCACGCGTGCCGCGCCGCAAATCATCGCGGCGAGTACGCCCTTGTCATCGCACGCGCCGCGTCCCCAAACCCTGTCCCCAGCAATCTCGCCGGCGAATGGCGCGGGTTGCCATTCATTCGCATCCGGCACGGCGACCACATCGAGATGCGCGTCGAGCAAAAGCGTTTTGCCCGGCGTCGCGCCAGTGAGCACGCCCAGGACGCTGCCGTATTCGTCAATGGAAACGGAATCATAACCGAGGGCACGCATCGCGCGCGCCGCCACAGCGGCGGCGGGTTGCTCCGCGCCGGAAAAACTGGGCGCGCGGATGAGCGCTTGGCAGAGAGAAATGACAGCGGCGGAATCGTTCATAAGCGGACGACGCAAGCCAAACGCCGGAGGAGGAGGTCTGCCTCCGGTTTTTGGTTCGCGTCAAAGATTTTTCAAGCGAGGATCAAGCACATCGCGCAAGCCATCGCCGAGAAGATTGAATCCCAGAACGGTGAATGAAATTGCCGCGCCGGGAAAGATGACGACGTGCGGGTACGCTTCCATATATTTGCGCCCATCGTTCAACATGACGCCCCAGGATGCGGCGGGCGGTGGCACGCCCAGCCCCAAGAAACTGAGCGATGCTTCGACGACGATGGCGGTTGCAAAGTACGTGGTCGTGACGACGATGAGCGGCGCAAGCGTGTTCGGCAAAATGTGGCGAAATAAAATCGCCCACGGATTGACGCCGATGCACTGCGCGGCTTGGACATATTCTTTTTCGCGTTCCGCCAACACCGAGCCGCGCACGGTGCGCGCAAAAATCGGAATCCGCACGATGGCAACGGCGGTCATCACGGTGACAAGACTCGCGCCGAATGCGGCAACCAGAACGAGCGCGAGTAAAATGGCGGGGAAGGCATAGATGGCATCCATCAAGCCCATGATTGTCGTATCCACGCGCTTGCCGATGTACCCCGCCGCCGCGCCCGCAATCAATCCGACGATTGTGCCGAGCGCCACGGCGACCACTCCCACTTGCAACGAAATTTGCGCGCCGAACAAGACGCGCGAAAAAATATCGCGCCCCAGGTGGTCGGTGCCCATCAGGTGTTCGGCGGTCGGCGGTTTGAGCCGTTGCGCGATGTTGAGTTGCAGTGGATCATACGGCGCGATGAACGGGGCAAACAGCGCCGTGAGCACGACGATGCTGGTAATGATCATGCCGCCGAGCGCCAGACGATTCCGCAACAGGCGCAAGGGCAAATCCCAAATGCCGCGTTCTTTGCGCAGTGTTAAATGGTTTGCGGATTTTGATTTAGACAAGGACATTTTTGTCGCGAATAAACAGTGAGACAGTGGGACAGTGAACGGTTCGCCCGTTCACTGTCCCCTGTCCACTGACCACTATTTATCGAGCCAGGTTACGTTCAAACCATCGCTGGCGTCCATCATCATCAACGCGGGCGAGGTGCCGGACTTGTAACCCTTAACCGAGTTGCGCCAGGCTTCCGACCACGGCAAGCCGGCGACATAGATCGTCGCGGCATCGTCTTGGACGAGTTGCACCACCTGCTTGTAGATTTCCTTGCGCTTGTTCACGTCCGCTTCGGCGCGGCCCTTGGCAAGCAAATCCGCCATCTGCGGCGAATCGTATCCGCCGACCAGCCAGTTCGAGCCGCTCGCTTTTTCGAGATAGCCGTACGGACGGTCGGGATCGAAGATGCCGGTCATGGTGCCGATCAAGATGTCGTAATCATACGCCGCGCCCTGTTTGTTCCACGCGGCGGAATCCACCACGTTGAATTCGACGGTGAAACCGATTTGGCTCAACATCGCTTGCAACAATTCGGTGCGATCCTTTTGATTCGCCATCAACATCGCTTTGACTTTGGTGCCTTGCGGCAAGCCCGATGCTTTGAAATAATCTTTGGCTTTGGCGAGATCGGTCTTGACCATAGGCACGTCGAGATACCAGCCATCGGTTTTGGCGAAAGGTTGATTGTGCACCTGCCCCAACCCGAAGAAAATGGCATCATTGTACATCGCGCGATCAAACACGTACTCGACGGCGAGGCGCGCGTTCTTGTTCGAGAACGGCTCGCGCTTGGTGTTCATTACAAAGCGTTCGCCCGAGTTGATGTAATACACATTCGTCGTGAAATTGGCGTCTTGCTTCTCGGTCAATTTCTTGACATCGGCGTAGGGCAGTTCTTCGGTCATGTCCACATCGCCGGTGCGAATGGCATTCAGGCGCGCATTCGGATCGGTGATGACTTTGAGGACGACGCCATTCAGATACGGCTCGCCTTTTTTCCAATAGTCGGGGAATTTCTTGAGCGTATACGAATCGCCGGGCTTGGACGTGTCCATCATAAAGGGTCCGGTGCCGATGATCTTGGTGACCGTGCCGTCGGCGTTGTACGAATCCTTGTGGATGATTGCCGAGCGATTGAGCAACGCGAGATAGTTGAGGAAGGGGCCACTGGCGCTGGCGATGGTAAACTTGATGGTGGACGGATCGACGATTTCGGTTTTCAAGCCGATGCCCGCGTACGTGCCGCGCATCAATGTGCCGGCTTTTTCGTCGAGGATGCGATCAAAGATCCATTTGACATCGGCGGAGGTCATTTCTTGACCGTTGTGGAACTTGACGCCCTTACGCAAATTGAACGTCCACACTTTGCCGTCGTCGGTCTTCCAACTTTCGGCGAGGACGCCGACGAATTTGCCGCTCCGATCCGGCGCGACAAGTTGTTGTGCGACCAGAATGCTCAAGCGAATATCGCCGTACTGATTTGCCTTGAGCGGGTCCATTGAAGTGACATCTTCTTTCATCGCGAAGGTGAGCGTGCCGCCCATCTTGGGTGTGCCGGCGGCGGGCGCGGCGGCTTTGGTTGGCTCGGGCGCTTTGGTCGGTTCCGGCGCTTTGGTTGCGGCGGGGGCAGTTGTGGCGGCAGGCGCGCTCGTTGGAGCGGGCGCTTTGGTCGGTTCAGCCGCCGGCGCTTTGGTGGGCTCCGGCGCTTTGGTCGGCGGCACCGCTGTGGGTGCAGCGGTGGGCGCGGCACACGCGGCGATGAGTACCATCACCAACACAAGCGCAAGAACTAGGGTTTGTTTCATACTTTCTCCTCCTAGAATATTTAGCGGGCAAATCTCGAATTTGCCTTACCCTAAGCGAATCCTGGGATCAAGAATCGTATAGACGACATCCACAGCCAGGTTCACCGCGACGACCAGCACGGCGATGATCAGGATCACGCCTTGCACGACCGGATAATCGCGGCCGAAAATGCTATCCACGACGAGCAAGCCGATGCCGGGCCACGCAAATACCGTTTCGACAACGACCGCACCGCCGATCAAAAAGCCCAGTTGCAAGCCGATCATCGTGACGGTGGGAATGAGCGCGTTCCGCAAGGCGTGCCCGATCAGCACCACTTGTTCCGCCAAGCCCTTGCCGCGCGCGGTTCGCACATAATCTTTGCCCAGTTCTTCGAGCATCGTCGAACGCGTCAAGCGGCTGGTGGTGCCGGCGAGCGACATGCCCAAAGTGATTGCCGGCAGAATCAGGTGCTGCACCGATTTGCCGAAATCGGTAAACGGTGAGACGTACCCAATGGACGGTAGCCAACCCAGGTACACCGCAAAGATGAGCGCGAGCATAATGCCCGCCCAAAAATTTGGAATTGAGATGCCAAAGATCGCCAAACCCATCGCGCCAAAATCGAGCCAGGAATTGCGCTTGATCGCGGCGATCACGCCGAGCGGAATGGCGACGATGAGTGACAAGAGCAGGGCAGCCGCGGAGAGCCAGAGCGTGGCAGGAAAGCGCTGAGCGATGAGTGCGAGGACGGGCATTTGTGCTTTGTACGAACGCCCCAAATCGCCTGTGATGGCGCGACCCAGCCAGCGGACATACTGGACGATGATGGATTCATCCAAACCCAGTTCGTGGCTCAATGCGGCACGGCGGGCGGCATCCATGCCTTCACTGCCGTACATCACGTCAATCGGATCGCCGGGGACGAGGCGGATGAGCGCAAAGACGATGATTGACATGAGCAAGAGAATCGGCAAGAGAGCGAATGCGCGGCGAATGAGATAAGCAGTCATCAGGAGTTGTCCAAATCAAGCGATAAAACAATAACACCTCTGAATCCAATGATCCAAAGGCGCAACACCTCGAAAACTCCGGGCGATTGAATGAGTTGGCAATCCAATGCGAACCCTTGATAATTAGATCGTTTGTATTCTATCCCAAAGACGAGGTTACGTCAAAAACACTCTTGTTCCCTATCACGGCCTTGCGGCTAGTCTAACGATAGGCGCAACGGATCACCTATCCGACGTTATGGTGATAAGCATTCAGATTCCCAGGGTTCGTCGGCATTCTCCAACGCGTAGGTGATCGCTTGTTCAGTCGTCGTTGCGCATCCTTCGGTCCATGCGGCGGCGAAAACAGTTTGACCCAGTTGCTCACGCGCAATAGTCATGTTCTGTTCAAGATCGGCGCGGATCATTTGCCAGGGACGTGCGCGCAGAGATTCTGACTCAGACGAGCCGACACCAAACAAGGTTTCGGCTCGTCTGAGTTAGGATATTTTGTAACATATTTATTCGTCTGCTATAATCACCCTGCTGTCCGTATTTCGCCAAACGATTAAATTTCAAAATTCGATGCACACCGTTGGTCTAAAGACAATTCGATATGAAAAC
>CAIKBD010000151.1 GCA_903825565.1 uncultured Anaerolineales bacterium
CGGTGCAAGACCGCAACGGCGTGTTGTGGGAGATCAATCCGCGCACCGGCAAGTGGATGTATTTCGACGGCGCGGAGTGGGTGTCCGGCGCGCCGCCCGGCCACGAAAACTCGACGGTGATGCCGGTGCCGCGCGAGGTGCGTTCGCAGTTGGGAATGACGACGACGACGAACACGGGCACGCCGGCTTTGCCGACCCCGCCGGCGGCGACGCCCTTGCCGACCACGCCGCCTTCGCGCTTGGCGACTACGCCGCGCACGACGACTGCCGCGGCGGCACGCCCATCCACCACATCCACGCCCGAGCCGCCGCCTTTGGTGCGCGTCCCGGCGACGCGACCGCGCACCGCCGGCACCGCGCCGCGCCCGCCCAGTGTGCCGCCCCCGCCGGGCAACGCGTCGCAATCCGTTTCGCGCGCCGCACCGTTCGCGGGCAAAGAGTGGTTGCCGCTTGCCATCGGGGCGGTGGTTCTGCTCCTGTGCGCGGTTCTCCTCCTTGTGGGTGGCAAGGTGGCAGTAGATGCGATGGCGCCCAAGTCACCAACTGCCGCACCGCCGACGCGGGTGGTCACGCAATCTACGCCGACGCGCGTGCCAACGCCAGTGTTATTGCCCAGCCCCACGGCGCTTCCGCCGACGCCTGCGCCAGTCCTTGCCAAAGTGTCCGGCGATTCCGCGAACGTGCGGAACAAGGCGAGCACATCGGGTACCGTGCTGATCAAGTTGACCAAGAATCAGCAAGTCACACTGATCGCCAAAGGTCCCGCCGATGGCGCAAATGTGTGGTACCAGGTCAACATTACCGACAAGCCGGGTCCCGCCTGGATTCGTAGCGATACGATCACCATCGTCAGCGGAGATCCAAACACATTGCCCGCGCCGGGCGCTGCGCCCGCCGCGCCGCCGGCAGTTGCGTCGCCCACGATCATCGGCGCGCCGACGCCGGCGCAGAAAACCTACCCGTAGCGTTTACGGCGAGCGGTTGGCGTTGCGCCAGTCACCACGCTTGACAAACAACCCCGCCTTTCCTTTTCGAGGAAAGACGGGGTTGTTATTTGGTGCGTTATAATGCTCGCGCCCATTCATTCGTAATTTTGCAGATAGAGCAGTTGATTCTGCATCTCCTCGGCGGAAAAGCGATCAAGCACGTTCAGCAAGGCAGCCAGCACTCGGCGAATCTCCATTCGTTTGGAGACGATAATCCCGGCGTGCGTTTTGCCTTCCGCAATCCAGTGCGTATGCAACAGCTGGAAATGCTTGACGTTATGCGTGACCAGTGTCCATCCGCGTTGAGCCGCAAAAGCCAATTGCTCAGAATCGCTGTTGTGAAGCAAGCCCAAATCGCGCACACAATATGCGGCGTATCCCCGCGCTCGTAGCGGCGCGACCAAACCCGTGTCCACATCTTCATCCAGAAAAAGGATTGCGAAAAGGCGTGGCTCCGGCGGTTTCATGCCGACTGCGTTCCAGCCGTATAGGCGGTTTCATTTTCCGCGATATACGCGTCAATTTCAACGGGATGATCGGCATAGTAACCGAGCGCATCCGCGATCTGTTCAGGCGTCAAGTGCGGCAAAGCGCGCAAGATTTGCGCCGGGCTGTGATACAATCGCTCATACTCGACAATCGCGCGCACGGTGACGCGCGTGCCCATAATGACCGGCTCCCCGCCGCTAATATTCGCGTACTGGCTGATGAAAGCATGGCGCGGATCAACCGGCGTGCCCGCCGGCACAATGATGAGGTGTTGTCCGTCAAAATATCCCTTGAGCTTGCCGCCCCATTCGCCGAGTTCTTTTGCTAGCGCGTGATCGAGGACGATTGCATCGCCTTTGACTTCGAGATCGAGAATTTGATTGAGCATTGGAACCTCCTGATCCATCTGCCGGTTCGCATCGCGATTATAGCACAATCCGAAAAGCGGATCAAAACGCAATTTCCCCCGCGCGGCGTTTGTGCTATAATTTGGAGTGAGGAGTGCGAATGGACGCGCAAAAAATCATCCACCAATTTTCGTTTCTCGAAATGCCCATTGGCGTTTACGTCGTCGCGCCCGACGGCAAATTTCTTGCCTGTAACCGGCTTGTGCGCGAACTCTTGCGCTTGCCGCTCGAAGGAGAGGTGCGCGCGAGTCTCGCGCAATTCTATGCCGATCCGCGCGCGCGCCACGAGGTGCTGCAAAAAGTGTGTGTGGCGGAAGAGCGCGGCGCGCATCTCGAAAAGGAAATCATTCGCCTGCGCGTCGAGAGCCGCGAAATTTTCGTCGAGGACTATTGCAAACCCCTGCGCGATCCGACGACACACGAAATCGCCGGGTACGTCGGTTGCCTCGTGGACGTGACTGCCGATTATGAACTGCACCAGCGCGAGGAAAAACTTGCGCGCCGCGTCGAAGAGTTGACGTTCGACATCGGGCGCATTCTGCACGCCAACACTAGCACGTTGTTGATGGCGCAACAAACACTCGACGGCATCGCCGAAGCGTTGAGCCAGCGCCCCATTCAAGAAATTATCGCGCGCCCGCTCGAAGACCTGGACGAACGGCTAATCCAAGAAGCCGGTTGGCTGGCGAATGCGCTCGACCGATTGATCGAGCCGACCGATGCGGAACGTCGCCGCGCCGCTTTGCCGGCAACGCAGTGGGACGCGTTGGCGGCGCGGGTCACACCGTTGCGCCAAGTGCGCGATCTGATCCCGGGCGTGGAAATGCGCGTGCCGTCTTTGCGAAGCGTCGCGCACGAAATCGCGGCGCAGTGTCAGGCGATTGCGCCGGGCGTTTTGCCGCGCGAACTGATCCGTGACGTAGTGCGCGCCGCCGCGCAACTCGAAAACACGGCGTGCTTGATGGACACGATCATGACGCGCATGGCGATCATCCAAATGGATGCGACGTTGCGCTCGCTCCGCGATTTTATCACGGCGGATATTCGGGTGCACGAAGAGAAAAAACGCTTGTCGCTCAAATTGCTGATCGAACAGGCGATCACCCAGGTTGCCGAATTTGCGCGCAGTTCGCGCGTCGAGATTGTGCGGCGCGACCGCGAGTTCGATTTGCCGGTCGAGGGCATCGAACGCGATTTGGTGCGTGCGCTATCGAACCTGCTCCACAATGCGATCAAGTACACGTGGCGGCGGGATCGCGCGCGCGCGCCCTGGGTCACGATTCGTGCGTATATGCGCGACGCGTTCGCCTGTGTCGAAATCGAAAATTGGGGTGTGCCGATTGCGCGCGAAGAAATCGAGCAGGGTTTGGTGTTTCAACTCGGCTATCGCGGCAAGTGGTCGAAGGATCGCGGGCGGCTCGGCACCGGTATCGGCTTGACCGACGCCCAGCGCACGGCGCAGGCGCACTATGGCGAACTCCACGTAGCGAGCCGCCCGGCGCACCCCGGCTGGGTCAAGCCGGAGGAACTGGATTATTACAACCAGCCGTTCATTACAACAGTCACGTTCTGTCTGCCCGAAGCGCTCAAGCGGTGAGCGCGGGGCGCATCGGAACAAAAACTGGGGCGCACTCTGATTTCTTCCATAATTTGATTTTTGCCCCTAGTTAGAGTATGATGCGCTCGATGACAACACGCCTCTCTATTTTTTGCGACAAGTTGATGGAAGCCGGTTGGCTCGCCGCGCTCGTCGTCGCGCCACTGTTTTTCAACGTCTATTCGAGCCGGGTATTTGAGCCGGACAAGATTTCGCTCGTCCGGTCGCTCGCTTTGCTGATGGCGGGCGCGTGGGTGATCAAACAACTCGAAGCGAGTTGGCGCACCACCGCGCAAGCGCGCGAGGCGCCGGCTCCGCGTGTGCCGTTCGCCGACCGACTGCGCGACCTCGTCCGCGAAAATCCGCTGGCGGTGCCGATTGCCGCCATTGTCGTTTCGTACCTCGTCGCCACGCTTTTTTCCGTGGTGCCCGCCGTAAGTTGGTGGGGATCGTACCAACGCTTGCAGGGTACGTACTCGACCTTTTCCTACATTACGATTTTTCTGATCGCGGCGGGCACGCTACGCACGCGCGCGCAACTTGACCGCGCGCTGAACACGATCCTCACCGTCAGTTTCCCCGTTGCGCTGTACGGCTTGCTTCAGCATTTCAAACTCGATCCGCTACCCTGGGGCGGCGACACGACGGAACGCGTTGCGGCGAATATGGGCAACTCGATCTTTGTCGCCGCGTACTTGATCTTGGTCGTGCCGCTCACTTTAGCGCGCTGGATCGAAACGCTCGCGCGGCTCACGCGTGGCACGCCTACGCGCGTGCTCACCATCGGCATCATTGCCGTTGCCGGCGGCGCGCTCATCCTCGTTTGGGTTTTTGATTTTGCGTTAGGCGTGGCGTTGGCATTTGCGTACTGGGCGCTGACGCTGGCATTGTTGCGTTTGACGAACGGCAGTTTTCGAGACGCGTTGCTGACCGTCACGTACACGATTTTGCTCGCCGCCCAATTCGTCGCGATCTTTTTCACGCAGAGTCGCGGACCCTGGCTAGGGCTGGCGGGTGGATTGTTCGCGTTCATCGTGTTGTTCGCGCTGGCGCGGGGCGCGCGCCAAGTGATGCTCGGCGCGTTGGGCGTTGCCGGTTTGCTCGTCGTGTTCCTCGCGCTGTTCAACTTGCCCGGCTCGCCGCTCGAACCGCTCAAACGCGTGCCGTACCTGGGTCGGCTGGGCAACATTCTCGAAACGGAAACCGGCACCGGGCGTGTGCGCGAATTGATCTGGCAAGGCGCGTTGCAATTGATCGCGCCGCACGAGCCGCTGTGGTCGCCGACGACCGGCGACGATCCGTACAATGCGCTGCGCCCGTTGATCGGGTACGGACCCGAAGGGATGTACGTCGCCTACAATCGCTACTATCCGCCGGAACTCGGCACGCTGGAAGCGCGGAACGCCGCGCCGGATCGCTCGCATAACGAAACGTTCGACTCGCTGGTGATGACAGGCGTGCTGGGATTCGGCGCGTACATTCTCCTGTTCATTTCCGTTTTCTATTTTTGCCTCAAGTGGCTGGGCTTTATCCAAACGCCCGGCGAACGCAACGCGTTTATCGCCTTGTGGCTTGCCGGCGGTTTGGCGGCTACGCTGGTGTTTGGTTTATGGCGCGGCTGGTATTTTATCGGCGTCGCGTTGCCGTTTGGGATGATCACCGGCTTGATGGTGTTTCTCGCGCTGGCGTCCCTGCGGCGCTACCGCCAAACTGCGCCCGCCGTGCCGCTTGAGCCGGCGCGCGCGTTGTGGCTCTCGGCGTTGACTGCCGCGCTGATCGGGCATTTCATCGAAATTAATTTTGGCATCGCCATCGTTTCCACGCGCACGTACTTTTGGTTTTACCTCGCGCTCCTCGCCGGGATCGGGATGCAGCGCATCCGCGAAACCGAAACGCCGGCGGTCGTCGCGCCAACGCCGGTGGAGCCGGAGCCGACGCCGCGCCTCGCGCCGAATCGCCGCAAGCAACGCCGCCTCGCACAACAACAGCAAGCCGTGCGCGCGTCGCGCGCCAAAGATGCGGATGTATCGCCCGTGCCGGTGATCGCGTGGACGGCGATTGTTACCTTGATCAGCGTGACCCTCGCGTACGAATTTTTCACGAACCAGGGTGGTGCGGTCAACGCACTCGACATCGTGCAACGCGCGCTCTTTTTCAAAGGCGCGGAGCCATCGTCCGGCGTCTTGCTCCTGTTCGGATTGACGTGGTTGATCGGCGGCATCATCGGTTTGGGCGAAGAATATTCGACGCGCGCCACGCGCCAAGTGCTGGCATACGAAATCGCGCTCTTTGCCATTTTGTCTTTCACGGCGACGTTGTGGTTCGCGCTGTTTCAAACGCGTGCGCTTACCCAAGCCGGCGAAATGACCGAGGCGCTCGTCAACCTGCTCGGCTTTTACTACGCCGCACTCTTTCTCTTTGTCGCCGTCGTCGCCTTCGGTTTGTGGTTGGATGTACTGCCGCGCCCCGCGTGGTGGTTGCGCGCGCCGGCGAATTTGATCGCCGCGCCGACCCTATTGTTCCTCGTGCCCGCGTTGATCTATGCGACGAATTTTGCCGGCGTCGCGGCGGACACTTTTTACAAAGCCGGTTTGAATTACGAAAGCGCCGGCTTGTGGGAGCGTAGCATTGAAATGTACCAGCGCGCGCTCACGCTCCAACCGACCCAGGATTTTTACGCGCTCTTTTTGGGGCGCGCGAATCTCGAAGGCGGGCGCAGCCAAGCCGATGCGACCAAGCGCACGGCGTTGATCACGGCAAGCGAAAAAGTTTTGCAGAGCGCGCGCCGTTTGAATCCGCTCAACACCGATCACTCGGCGAACCTCGCGCGCCTCAACCGCATCGTCGCCGTTATCACGACCGACGCGAAAGAACGCGCCGACCGCTTGCGGCAATCGGCGGACTATTACCGCGATGCCACGCGGCTCAGTCCGAACACGGCATACCTGTACAACGAGTGGAGCCAAACCGCGTCGCAAGCCGGCGACTGGGCACAAGCGCGCCAACTGCTCAATCACTCCTTGCAACTCGATCCGAAATTCGCGCAGACGTACTTGCTGTTGGGCGAAACGTACCGCGCGCAAGGTGATCTGACGAACGCGGTAGATTATTACCTGCGCGTGCTCGCGCTCGATCCCAACGCGTTGAACGAAGCGGACGGGACGCCGCAAGCCGGCGTGATGAGCGTACTCGCGCAACCCGCGCACTTGCCGCGTGCGCTGGAAACGTTCGCCAAACTCACCCAGCAATATCCCAACCTGGCTTCGATCCGGTTGACGCTGGCGGAATTGTACAAATACGCCGGCAAAAACGATCTCGCGCGGCAGGAATTGGAAAAGGCGGTCGGGCTTGCGCCGAACGATTATCTCGTGCACCTCGCGCTCGTCAATTTCCTGTCCGAGACCGGGCAAATCGATGCGGCGGTCAACGCGATGCGCCGCTTGATCGATCTGTTGTCGGCGCAACGTACCGCCGATCTGCAACGCTTTCAAGATTTTTACACGCAATTGCAAAACCTGCAAAAGCAGATCGAGGTGGTGCGCAAAACGCCGAACGATCTCAACGCGCGTCGGTTGCTCGCGCAGCATTGGAAGGCGCGCGGGCAAGCGCAATTCGCGTTGCCGGAATACCAAGCCATTGTGCAACTCGCGCCGAGCGATTATGACGCGCAGAAAAATAGCGCGTTGCTCGCGTTGCAGTTGAATCGTCCGCTGGAAGCCGAAACCGCGCTCGTCGCTGCCGCGCCACTTGCGCCGGCAAGCGACAAGGCGCTCTGGCAGAATTTGCAGATCGCGCTCAACGCGCAAAAAGCCGCGCAATGGACGCCCGCCATCCAGGCGACGCAAGCCGCGCTCGCGCTCGCGGCGGACGCGGACAAGCCGGCGGTGCAAGCGTATCTGACGCTTTTGCAGGAAAAACAAAACGCCAAATAGTTTCGCGCGATCCACATTCAGGCAACCATGTCCACCCTGATCTTGATCTTTGCCACCGCGCTGGTGCTTGCCATCGGCGCAACGCCGCTCGCGCGCCGGATTGCGTTGCGCGCTGGGATGCTCGATCAACCCGGCGCGCGCAAAATTCACGCCACGCCGATCCCGCGTCTGGGCGGCGTGGCGATGTACGGCGCGTTTCTGCTCGCGCTGATCTTGTTCGCCGACCGCTTTTACGTGCCGCAACTGATCAGCATCGTCGTCGGCGCGACGTGCGTATCGTTCCTGGGTTTCTGGGATGATCGCGTGGGCTTGCACGCGTGGATCAAACTGGCGGGGCAACTGTTTGCCGCCGAGTTGTTGATCGTGACCGGCGTGAGTATTGATCTGTTTCATCAACCGGCGCTCGATCTCGCGCTCACGTTGCTGTGGATCGTCGGCATCACGAACGCGCTGAACTTGCTCGACAATATGGACGGCTTGTCCGGCGGGATCGCCGCGATTGCGGCGGCTTTTTTTCTGCTGATCGCCGCACTGAACGGACAGTACCTCGTCGGTAGTTTGAGCGCGGCGTTGCTCGGCGCGGCAATCGGTTTCCTGGTGTACAATTTCAATCCGGCGTCTATTTTTATGGGCGATGCCGGCAGTCTCTTCATCGGGTTTCTGCTGGCGGCGGTCGGCATCAAGTTGCGCTTTCCCACGCACGCGCCGCTGGAAACGTGGTTCATTCCGATCCTTGTGCTGGGCGTGCCGATTTTCGACACGACGCTCGTGTTCGTTTCGCGCGTGCGGCGCGGCGTCAACCCGTTGACGCATCCTGGCACCGATCACACCTCGCACCGGTTGGTGCAACGCGGCTTGACCCGGCGCGAAGCCGTGCTGACGTTGTATCTCGTTGCGGGCGCGCTCGGCGTCGCGGCGATGTTTTGCGCGCAAGGGCATTGGCTCGAAAATTATGTGGTGGCGATTATGGCGTTTGCGAGTGCGGTGGTTGCCTTGTACGAATTTGAATTTAGAAAATAAATTTGCCCTGAAACGTTCCCGCGTCAGTGCGGCGGGCGCGAACGTGGGGCGAAACCCTGGGAGGCATTGTGAAGCTCGAACAAAAGATCGCGGACAAGACAGCGCACGTTGCAGTCGTAGGTTTGGGTTATGTGGGTTTGCCGCTCGCGGTGGAATTTGCGCGCGAGGGTTTTGCGGTGACCGGCATTGACATTGACGCGCGCAAAATTGGATCGTTGAATCGGGGCGTCAGTTACATTCCCGATGTGCCAACGGCGCAAGTGAAAACGGTCATCGCCAAAAAGAAATTTTCCGCGACGGAAGATTTTTCCGCCGTCGCCGCCGTGGACGTAATTTTTATTTGCGTGCCGACGCCGTTCGACGCGATGAAAGCGCCCGATCTCGCGCCCGTGCTCAACGCGACGAAAAGCATCGCGCCGCACCTGCGCGCCGGGCAACTGGTGATCCTGCAAAGCACGACGTATCCCGGCACCACCGAAGAAGTGTGCTTGCCGATTCTCGAAACGAGCGGCTTGCGCGCCGGCAAGGATTTTCACCTGGCATTCTCGCCCGAACGGATCGATCCCGGCGCAACGAGCAGCGCCGGCTGGAATGTCAAGAACACGCCCAAAGTGCTCGGCGGTTTGACGCCGCGCTGCACTGCGCTCGCCCAAGCCCTGCTCGTGCACCTCACGCCGAATGTCTGCGTCGTCTCGTCGCCGCGCGCGGCGGAAATGAGCAAACTGCTCGAAAATATTTTTCGCTCGGTCAACATCGCGCTCGTCAACGAACTGGCGTTGTTGGCGGAGCGGATGAACATTGACATCTGGGAAGTGATCGAAGCCGCCAAGACCAAGCCATTTGGGTTTATGCCGTTTTATCCGGGCGCGGGCGTCGGCGGGCACTGCATCCCGGTTGATCCGTACTACTTGTCGTGGAAGGCGCGCGAGTACGATTTCTACACGCGCTTTATCGAACTCGCGGCGGACATTAACCAGGGCATGCCGTACCACGTCGTCAAACTCGCGCACGATGCGCTGGGGCAAACACGCAAATCGCTGAACGGCGCGCGCGTGCTGGTGCTGGGCGTGTCGTTCAAGCCGGACGTGGATGATGCGCGCAACTCGCCCGCCGAACGCGTGATCGAATTGTTGCTCGGCTATGGCGCGCGCGTGTCGTATCACGATCCGTTCGTGCCCCAGTTCCACGTGGGCGGCGATGTCTTTCATCGCGCGCGCGTGGAACTCGAATCTGTGCCGCTGACACCGGCGACGCTCAAACAAGCGGATGTCGTGATTATCGTTACGGCGCATCGCAAGGTCAATTATGCGCGCGTGGTTGCCAACGCCGCGCTCGTCGTAGATGCGCCGAACGCCACGCGGCGCTTGAAACACCGGGAAAATGTGATTCGTGTCGGCGCGCCGCGCGCGCGCAAGGAGTAGCATGGAGCCGCTTGCCAACTCGCCGCTTGCCAAACTCAAACGCCCCGCGTTGCTGATCATCGTGTCTGGTCCCTCGGGCGTGGGCAAAGACGCCGCGCTGAAACGGATGCAGGAGTTGAACTACCCGTTTCATTTTCTCGTCACCTGCACCACGCGCCCCAAGCGCCCGGACGAAGTGGACGACAAGGATTACCATTTTATCCGCAAAGCGGAATTTGACGAGATGCAAGCGCGCAACGAATTTTTGGAGCGCGCCGTCGTTTACGGCTACGATTACGGCAACTCGAAGAGCGAAGTGCGCGCCGCGTTGGCGCGCGGGCAAGACGTGATCATGCGGATTGACGTGCAAGGTGCGGCGACGATTCGCCGCATCGTGCCCGACGCCGTGTTCATTTTCATGTTGCCGCCTTCGATGGAAATTTTGGAGCGCCGCTTGCGGCAACGCCGCACCGAGCCGGAAGAATATTTGCAAATTCGTTTGCACGCCGCGCGGCTTGAAATGAACAAGGTCGAAGAATTTGATTACGCCATCGTCAACGCCGACGACGCGCTCGACGAAACCGCCGAGCAAATTCACATGATCATCCAAGCCGAAAAGTGCCGGGTCAAACCCCGTCACGTCAATTTATGATTTTTCGCTTCGCGTGGTATAATGCGCGCGAACAATGCCGTTCTGGGAAATTGGAGGAGAGATGTCTGGACATTCGAAATGGGCGCAGATCAAGCGCAAAAAAGGCGTCGCCGACGTAAAAAAGGGACAGATGTTTACCCGGCTGGGCCGCGAAATTACGCTTGCCGCGCGCGAGGGCGGCGGCGATCCCGGCGCAAACTTTACGCTCCGGCTCGCGATGGACAAAGCCCGCGCGATCAACATGCCCAAAGAAAATATTGACCGCGCAGTCAAACGCGGCACCGGCGAGTTGAGCGAGGGCGGGCAACTCGAAGATATTATTTACGAAGGGTACGGCGCAGGCGGTGCGGCGCTACTCGTCCAAGTGCTGACCGATAATCGCAATCGCGCCGCGTCCGAAATTCGCCACTTGTTTTCGCGCGGCGGCGGCAACCTCGCGGCGTCGAACGCCGTAGCGTGGATGTTTGAAAAGCGCGGCGTGATCACCGTCGAGAACGCCAAGAACCCGGACGATCTCGCGCTGGAGTTGATTGACGCCGGCGCGGACGATTACAAGGTGGACGGGCACGTGCTCGATCTGTACTGCGCGCCGGAAAATTTGCGCTCGTTGCGCGACGCGCTCGACAAGCGCAAGATCGCCCTCGCCTCCGCCGAAATCGCGTGGATCGCCAAAAACCCGGCGACCGTCACCGAAGAGCAAGCCGTCTCGACAATGAAATTGATGGAATCGCTTGAAGAACACGACGACGTGCAAAAAGTGTACAGCAACCTGGAAATCACCGACGCGGTGATGGCGAAATTCGAGAACGCCAAATAGCGCGCGATGATCATTCTCGGCGTTGATCCCGGCACCGCCATCACCGGGTACGGCATTGTGCAGAGCGACGGCGACGCGCTGGCGCTGATCGCGTGCGGCGCGATAACCACGCCGGCGAACTGGGCGATGCCGCGCCGCTTGCAACACATCTACGCCGAACTGACCGCGCTGATCGCCGCGCACCAGCCGACGGACGCCGTCATCGAGAAATTATTTTTTAGCAAGAACGTTCGCACCGCGTTGTCTGTCGGTCAGGCGCGCGGTGTGGCTGTGCTTGCCGCCGCGCAAGCCGGCATCGCGCTCCACGAATACACCCCGCTGGAGATCAAGCAAGCGGTTGTCGGGTACGGGCGCGCCGAGAAAACCCAGGTGCAAGAAATGGTGCGCGTTCTATTGCAACTTGCGGCAGTGCCGCAACCAGACGATGCGGCGGACGCGCTGGCGATTGCGATCTGTCACGCGCACAGCGCGCGTTGGGCAAACCTCTAACCCACCGCAAACGGCGGAGCGAAAAAACGAACGGAGCGAGTGCTTGACTCGCTCCGTTGGCTTTAACTGGCTTTGAGCGTTTCCGCTTTGGCGCGTAACTGCTCGACGACCGCGTAGGTGACGTCGGCTTCACCCAGGTTGGTCATGTGCCCCATTTTTTCCAGCCCGTGAAAATCGCTGCCGCCGGTGGCGATGAGACCGTATTGCCGCGCCCACCATGCCAGCGCGGCGCGCGTCGCGTCATCGTACAGCGCATAGTGCACTTCCAAGCCGAGCAAGCCGGCTTTCACCAACGGCTCGATAAACTGGGTCACCTCGCGCGGATGTGCCAGCACCGGCACGCCGCCCGCTTGCAAGATCAGTGCGACGGCGTCTTCGGGGTTCAGGCGAAACCGTTCGACGTACGCGGGACCATTGCGCCCGATGTACTTGTCGAACGCCTCCGCCATCGTCGCAATGTGCCCGGCTTCGAGCAGGGCTTGCGCGACGTGCGGTCGCCCGATGGACGCATCGCCGGCAATTTCCTGGACGCGCGCAAACGTAATCGGCGCGCCCAGCGCGGTCAACTTTTTGACCATTTTTTCGGCGCGTCCCAAACGCCCGTCGCGGAATTTTACGAGCATGGCTTGGAAATGGGGATCGCGCCAGTTGAGCCAGTAACCCAGCACGTGCACTTCGGTGTGCGGCACATCGCACGAGAGTTCGACGCCCGGAATCAGTTCGAGCGCGGTGTGGCGTGCCGCTGCGATTGCCGCGTCCAGCCCGCTCACCGAATCGTGATCGGTCAGCGCGAGCGCGGCTAAGCCGCGCGTAATTGCATACTCGACCAACCGGGCGGGCGCCATTTCGCCGTCGGACGCGGTGGAGTGAGCGTGCAAATCCACGCGGAGAGATTTAGGATCAGGCATACTCGTCCTGGGCGGGCACGCCGAAAACGACGCGCCCGCCATCGGTTATTCGACGGGAATGACTGGCGGCGGCACATCCAATTTAGGCGGAAAGGTGCCGCGCACTTCGACCAGCAATTTGACCGCCGTGCGTTCCTCGCCGCTGACATCCACTTCGACGAATGTGGGGATGCAGGCGATGTCCAGCCCATCGCGCTCCAGGTACCCGCGCGCAATGGCAACGGCTTTGATCGCTTGGTTGACCGCGCCCGCGCCGATGGCTTGCACCTCGGCGCGTTTGTGTTCGCGGATCACTCCGGCAATCGCGCCTGCCACCGCAGTCGAACGCGACTTGGCGGAAACTTTGATTGTGTCTACCATGAGATCCCTCCTTTGATGCAGTGACGCGGTGAATGTAAGACTCCGAATCCATTCCTGGCGCGACTCTGCTTCGCCGCGCGCGCGGTGTGTCTGTGCGTGAAACCACGCGCGCGCGCAATCGTGTTGTTGTGACCGATGTAAACTAGGGAGTCGGATGAGATCGCAAAACCGAAATAGGGATCACGTTGAATAAAGGTGCGTTCGCCGCGCCGCGGCGCGCGGCGAAACTAGATGGCAACGGCAAAACTATTTGGCGTACTCGACGGAACGCGTTTCACGGATCACCGTGACTTTGATTTGACCCGGATATTCCAAATTATCTTCGACTTTGCGGGCGAGTTGCTTGGACAAGTTGATCGCGCCCAGATCGTCAATTTCTTCCGGCTTGACAATGATCCGAATTTCGCGCCCGGCTTGAATGGCGTACGATTGTTGCACGCCAGTGACAGCGTTCGCCATAGATTCGAGCGCTTCGACGCGCTTGAGATACTGTTCGAGCGATTCCCGCCGTGCGCCCGGGCGCGCCCCGCTGATCGCATCTGCCGCGACGACGAGCACGCTTTCCAGCGATGTGGATTCGTCTTCGCCGTGATGCGCCGCAATAATCTTGCACACCGGCTCAGGAATGTTGTACTTGCGCGCCATATCCGCGCCGATGAGGGCGTGCGCGCCCCCAACTTCGTGCGTCACCGCTTTGCCGATGTCGTGCAACAGCGCGCCGGCTTTGGCGACCGTGATGTTTGCCTTTAGTTCCGACGCCATCATCCCGGCGAGGTGCGCGGTTTCCACCGCGTGTGCCAGCACGTTCTGCCCGTACGATGTGCGGAATTTCAACTGACCCAGCAGTTTGATCAATTCGGGATGCAAGCCGGTCACGCCCACTTCGAGCGCGGCTTGCTCGCCGGCTTCGAGAATTTGCGCGTTGACTTCTTCTTCCGCCTTTTCGACGATCTTTTCGATGCGCCCCGGGTGGATGCGCCCGTCGGTGATCAGTTTGGTCAGCGCGACGCGTGCCACCTCGCGCCGCACCGGGTTGTGACTAGATAATA
>CAIKBD010000152.1 GCA_903825565.1 uncultured Anaerolineales bacterium
AGAACGTGTAACAGCGTGGCGTTGGGCGCAATATCGAAGGTTTGGATTTCGTGATTGATTGTCAAGGTGATTTGCATAATTTGTTTCCCGCCTCTCATTTCCCGCTTTCTGCTTTTTACTCCGCGTCCGTCGCAATTATACCACACAACCCCAAGCGCGTATAACTTTTCGGCGCGGCGGCAGGGCTTTTCAAAAGTCAGGCGACCCTCATCCCAACCTTCTCCCTCAAAGGGAGAAGGGGTCAATTCCCTCGCCCCTATTGGGGAGAGGCGATAGCGCGTCGTCTGTGCGGCATTCTGCCGCGTTATGGACGCGCTAGCGGGGTGAGGGGTGATGTCAAGCGACTTTTGAAAAGCCGTGGCGCGGCGGTGTTTGCGCGTGGGCTTGGGGTGGGTTGCCGGATTGCAAAATCATCCAGCATAGATATAATTCAATTATGAGTCACGCGCACACGTCCGCCGTCCAGCGGGTTGGGCAACTCGCGCAACCGCTCCGTCCCTTTGCCGCCCGCTTTCAAAATATTCCCCTGCACGCGCAGTTGCGCCGTGCCCGTTGGGCGATCCCCTTCGTCGTGTTGGCGCTTGCCGCGTTGCACCAACTCGCTTTGCATTTCATCGTCGCGCAACTTGCGCCGGCATGGCAACCCTGGGCGCAAGTGTTGATTTACGGCGCGACGGGGAGCATCGTCGCATGGGTCGCGCTCACATGGATCGCCGGTAGCGTCGCCAACCGCGCGCGCGTCGAAACCCAGTTGCGCGTCGCAGCCGCCGAACTTGAAGCCAACCACCAAAAGTTGAGCGCGCTCAACGATCTGGGCAATCAACTGGCATCCGCGCACAGCGAACAAGAAGTACTCGAACTTGCCGCGCAAGCGCCGCTCCGCCTCGCGCACGCCCGCGCCTCCACCGTCGTCACGTTCGACGACAACGCCAACAGTTTGAAACTCGATGTCGCCTGGGGCTTGAGCGAAAATTACGTGCGCGCGCTCCGCGCGCAAATTGATACCGGCATTGATGCGGCGCGTTGTCGCACGTGCACGGTTCTCAAAACGCACGCGTCGAGTGATTGCCCCTTGTTCGTCGGGATGCACGAGCACGCGCGCGCCGAAGGCATCGGCTCGCTCGTGTGCTTGCCCATCGTGCGCGAGCAAACCCGCGTCGGCGTGATCGCCGCGTACTTTCCTTCCGTCAACGGTCCCCCCGAAGATCAAGTGCGCCTGCTCGATATTGTCGGCGGCGCAGTCGCCGCGATGCTCGAAAGTCTCCGCACGCGCACGCGCCACCTCAGCGCGCTCACCGCGCTCGACGGCGCGGCGCACCTGCGCGACACGCTCGGCGATTTTGCGACCCAAGTTCTCGACATTACGCTGGCGGGTTGGGAAGCGCAAGCCGGCGGGCTGTTTCTCTACGATGCGGCAACCCAAACCTGGACGTGCCGCGCGCAACGCGGCTTGGGCGACGATCTCACCGATCCGCGCCTGGCGTTCGTTTTGCAATTCGCGCGCGAGACGCATGCGGCGGGCGCGCCGCGCGTGATTGCCGACCGGCAACCCGCGTTCGCGGCGGAGTTGGCGTCGCTCGCCGCCGCGCCGCTCATCACCGACCGGCAACCGCTGGGCGTGATCGTGCTTGCCGCTAAACGCCCGCACGCGCTGAATCAGCGGCACCTCGATCTGCTCGCTACCGTCGCGCACCAGATCGCACTGGCGATCCGCAACGCGCAACTGTACACCCAGGTTGGGCAAATGGCGATCTATGAAGAACGCTACCGTTTGGCGCGCGAGATTCACGACGGCTTGGCGCAAACGCTCGCATACCTGGGTCTGCAAGCCGAGCGTGTCGAAAAATTGATCGCGACGAATCGCGCGGCTGACGCCGCGACTGAAATCGGCGAGATGCGCCAGTCCATTCGCGCTGCGTACGTAGACGCGCGCGAAGCGATTGACGGCTTGCGGCTCAGCGTCGAAAAGCCGGAACAGTTGGCGACACAATTCGCGGATTACGTCGCCGGGTTTGCGCGCCAAACCGGCATTGACACGCGCCTGACCGTCACGCCGGAAAATCTCACCACCGACGCGGCGACGGCGTTGCAACTGCTCCGCATCGCGCAAGAAGCGTTGACGAACATTCGCAAACACGCGCACGCGCAACACATCCAAGTGCACCTGGTGGCGCGGGCGCACGAATTGGAATTGACGGTCGCCGATGACGGGCGCGGTTTTCCCGATGAACAATCGGCGGACGCCGCGCGCGGCTTTCGCCGGCATGGGCTGGCGAGCATGCGCGAGCGCGCGCAAAGCATCGGCGGCACGCTCACCATTGCCACGGGACCGGGACAAGGGACGCGCATCACGGTCACGCTACCGCAACGAGGCAACCGATGATTCGCATTTTGATCGCCGACGATCACCGTTTATTTCGAGAAGGGTTGACGCGTGTGTTGAACGAAACGCCGGGCTTGTTCGCCGTTGCCAGCGTGTCGAACGGGCAGGAGGCATTGGAGCGCGCGCGCGAATCCAAGCCGGACGTGATTTTGATGGACGTGAATATGCCGGTGATGGATGGCGTCGAGGCGACGCGCCAGGTGCGCGCGCTCTCGCCGCAAACGCGGATTTTGATGTTGACGGTTTCGGAGCAGGAGGAACATCTCTTTGCGGCGGTGCGCGCCGGCGCGCGCGGGTACTTGCTCAAAAATGTTGCCAGCGAAGATTTGATCGAAGCGATCCAACGCGTGCACGCCGGCGAGGCGATCATCGCGCCGACGATGGCGGTTAAACTGTTGAACGAATTTGCCGCGCTCGCGCCCGCAGCCGTGCCGCGCGAAACCGGCGGCGAGGAATTGACCGAGCGCGAACGCGAGGTCTTGCGTCAGGTCGCGCGCGGGTTGAGCAACAAGGAGATCGGCGCGGCGCTGGGTTTATCGCCGCATACGATCAAGGCGCATTTACGGAGCATCCTCGACAAGTTACATTTGCACAGCCGCACCGAAGCCGCCGCGTGGGTCGCGCGGCATGATCGCGATCCGCGCGCTTTGCCGTGAAACGACGCATCGCTGGGATGCGACGTCGAGTTGGGCGGGTCGGCGGTTCCGATTCGCCACAAGGAGCATAGCTATGAATCGTAATTCTGTGCGCGCAAGTTTCTTGTTTTTGATGCTGGCTTTGTTTATCGGCGCGTGTGACCTGGGTTTTCTCGACAGTCAAGGCGATGTGGACAAGCGGGTGCAACAAACTGTTGCCGCCAAAGCCACGCTGGAGGCGGCGGTGAAAGCGACGGTGGAGGCGCAAGCCAAACTCGCGCCCTCGCCGGTGCCGCCCTTGCCAGTGCCGTCGCCGACGAGTTTGCCGCCCTCGCCCATTCCCTCGTCCACGCTCCCGCCGTTGCCCGCCGTGACGAACACGCCCGCGCGAACATCTACGCCCACGGCGACGCCGACCATCTCTAGCACGGCGACGCTATCTGCGCCGGCGCGCCGCCTGGCGAATGGCACGCGCATCAAAGGTGATCCGCGCGGCGGCGGCGGCGAAAATTACATCACCGTCAACAACAATCAAGCGTTGGACGCCGTGTTCGTGCTGGTAGACAATGGATTGAAGGCGGTGGTGCAAGCGGCGTACGTCCGGAGCAAAGAATCGTTCAAACTGGAGAATGTGCAGATCGGCGAATGTACGTTTTACTATGTGCTCGGCGAGGACTGGGACAGCACGGCGGCGCAATTCACGCGCCGCGCCGAGTATCACAAGTTTACCGATGTGATGAAATTCGAACGCATCCTCAACCCGACGACGAGCACGGGCACGTACACGTACTGGACGATGCCGATCATTGCCGGCACGGCGGAACCGCGCTTGCCAATTATCAGCGCGAACGACTTTCCGTCGCTAAAGTAAACCGCGCCGCGGCGTGATGCCCACAACGGAAAACCCTGCCGTGAAAAAATTTCGCGGCAGGGTTTTGTGTTTTTGCGCCGTTCATTTTTTGATGAGCGGAAAATAGATCGTGCTTGAACCGCCGCTCGGAGGCGCGAGTGCGTTGAGCGCGGCGTCGAGGCGGATGCGCGGCTTGGTGATGCCGTTGCGCGAATCTGTCACCGAAACGCCCGTCGTCGTCAACGCCGATAGAACTTGGTCTACCGTCGCCGAAGGCACCCGCGATTTAAGCACCGCCCACGCGCCGACGACGTGCGGCGTCGCCATCGAAGTCCCTCGCCAAGTTGCTGTTCCTCCCCCTGGTACTGACGAGAGAATCCACTCCCCCGGCGCAAGCAATTTCAAAATGGATGCGCTGTTGGAAAAACTGGATACGGTGTCTACCGGTGTTGCGCCCGAACTGCCGTCTTTGGTCGAACCAACGCTGACCGCTGTGGAAATACACGCCGGCTCACTGATTCCAGTTGCAACACTTTCATTACTTTCATTGCCCGAAGCGATCACGGTGGCAATACCCACCGAGCGCAAATTATCAATTGCGGCTTTGTATGTCAGGTTTGCGCTGTCGCAGTAGGTTGAGTAATGAGTGCTGCCGCCCAAACTCAAATTTGCCGCCGCGATATTGTACGTTCCGTTGAGCGCGTAGACGCGTCCCAACGCGCTGATTTGATCCGAGTCCCAACTAACTATGCACGGCGGGGAATAGGGAAAACAATAAAATCCATTGTCAATCCGCGAGAACACTTGAATTGCAATGATGTTGGCGTCGCGCGCCACGCCAGAATAACCGATCGAGCCATTGTCGCGGCCCGCCGCAATGCCGGCGACGTGCGTGCCGTGACTGCACCCACTAATCGCCACGCTACAATTCACGCCGGAGCCGGTAGCGGTGGACGAGGATGCGCCGCCCGGGCAAAAGGAAACCGAACCGGAAGGTGCGTAGGTCGTCGAATAACACGCTTCAGAAACGACCTTGCCCGAAAGAAACGGGTGCGTTTTATCCACGCCTGTATCCAGGATTGCCACCGTTTGCCCCGCGCCGGCGTACCCGCTCGCCCACGCCGCTGTCGCGCCAATCAAAACGGTGCTCTCCGCCAATGAGGGCTTGGACATTTTATCTTCTTCGATGCTCGTCACGTTTGCCGCTGTTGCCAGCGCATCCAAAGCGACGGCGTCCACGTCCAACGCCAGGTACGGAATGAAATCGTACTGGTGCAACACGCGTACCGATTGCGCCGCCATTTGCTTGAGCAACGCGTTTTGCGCTTGGGCAATTTCCGTGCGTTGCGCTTGCGCGGCGCGTATGCTCAATTTGCCTTCCGGCGTAAAGGCGGCGCGCACGCCCACCAGCACGCGCACCGATCCTTGCGCGAGCGCTTTGGCGCGCAACGCGCTGACATTTCGGATCGGTTGTGCGACGCTGGGTTGTACCTGGCTCAAGGTCAAGCCCAGCAACACGATAATTGCGCCTAAACGGAAAATCCAAGTTGGCATATTTTTTCCTTTTGCGAAATGATCTACACGGCGACATTTCGGAAACGTGCCAAAAACAAACGCCCCCAGGCAGTGGTGCGCGATCCTCCCCAAAGGCGTCAACTCGAATTTGTTTGATTTGCTCGCAGTATACTCCAATTCATTTTGAAATCAAATAGTACTGGCGATTGCCGGCCGGCGTCAAAACTCGACGTTCAGTTTGAGATGATCGCCGTTGCCGACCGGCAACCGCTTGAGACCGGGTTGCGCGTACATTCCAATCGCCAGCGTAAACGGCGCAATCGCATCCGGCGGGGCGACCAACGCGTAATCGTCGCGCACGATCTCGCCAATGTCCCACACCGAAGTGGGATACGCGCCGCCGCGCGGTTGCGCGTCGTGTTGCGCGACGATGTTGCCCCCCGCGTCGAGCAAGTGCACAAACACGGTGTAATCCGTCGGCGCAATTCCAAACGCTTGCCAGTACAGCGTCAACTGCACGCGCCGCGTCGCGCGCTCGGTTGTGAGCGCGTAACGCAAAAGCGTCATCGTTTCGCCAAAGCGTTGCTCACTGATCCGTGCCGCGCGCAATTCCGCCGCGCTCGGCGGCGGCAACGGAATTTTGATCTGGGTCAGCGGTGCGGCGGCATAGTGCTCCTGCAACGCCTTTTCCGAAAAGAGCGGATGCACATCCACGAACATGCCATCGGTGCGCCGATACAAACCCAGTTGCAATTGGTACGCGCCCGGCGCGAGTTGCGCCGGCATCGGCAACGCCCACGCGTCATTGGCGACCGCGCCGGGAAACCAGCGTTGCACGGGATACCGATTGCCGAACGGATCGCGCTCGACCTGGCTGATGATTTTGCCGGCGCGATCCGCTAATTGCGCGCGCCAATAAATCGTCGCCGGCGGCGGATAGACTGCTTCGGTGTGCGTGGTAAATGTGATGGTTTCGCCCGGCTCGAACGTCGTGCGCGGCAAATCGTAACCGAGCAGATGCAATGTGGATTCGTAGTACAGCGATAACGCGTGCGCCGGTTTCGCCGTTGCGAGCGGCGCAGTCCGCCGCTGGACAATCGCGCAATCGCCGGCGCGATACACGAGATTGACCGGCAACGCTTCAAACTGGCGCGCACCCAGGTCGGCTTGACGCACGAGCGCGTAGGGGTGTCCGCGCGGATCGGCGAGCCACGCGTCGAAATCGGCGGGACCCAATTTCACGCCCGCCGGAATCCACTGGAACCATTCGTTCGGCAACGTTTCGCGCCACAAGCCGAACGCCAGCCAATACGCGCGCGACGGCAACGGATCGAGATACGCGATTTGGTACGTATCGAGATTTTGCTTTGCCCACAACGCCGTGTCCAACTCGGCGGGCGTGAACGGCTGGTACGCTTTGGGCGGACGCAACCCGCCGATGCTCGCGCTCAACACGATGCCGAGCGCAACACTCGCGGCGAGCAGTGCGCGGCGCGAGGTTTCGATGCGCGCGGTCACGCGCGCGAACGCCTGCGCGGGCAACAGCGCGGCAAGCATCGCCAGGGGAAAGACGAGAATGTAAAATGTCTTGTCCACGCGATAGCCGGAAATTTGCAGAAACGGTTGCGTGACCAACAACGCGGCGAGTTGCAGACTCCACACGAGCACGAAACCCAGGATGGTTTTGCCGAACGCGTTTGCGCGCCACGCGACGATTACGCCTGCCAACGCCAGCGCAAGAAAAATCGGTCCGCCCAACGTTTCGAGCGAGGGAGTGGCGACGCCGCCTGCGCCCACATCGCCGGTGAGCGATTTTTGCGCGGTGATGATTTCGAGGATGCCGCCCAGTTGGAGCACGAGCGCGGCAAGCGCGAGCAAAACGACAAAGCCGATCAGCGCGAGGATTGCGCCGCGCCGCGCCGCGCGCGCGCGCACGCTAGGCGCGAGGACGACGAGCGCGAACACGCCCAGCGGCAACGCAACAAAAATCGGGTACGCGGCGACGACGCCGAGCAATGCCGCGCCGATCAACGCCGCCAAAATCCCGTGCGCGCGCGCGGCGTAGCTGGCGGTGAACCACAGTGCGGCGAGCGTAAAGTATTGCGCGAACACTTGCGCGAAAAAATATTGTTCCCAGTTGAGCGCGCCGGCAAAGTACGACCAGGGCGCGAACAATAGCGCGGGCGCGATCAACGCGGCGAGCTTGGCGCGGCGCGTGGGCGGCAACACCGCGCACGTCATCCCGTACACCGCGCCCGCGCTCAACGCGAGCATCAACGCGCCAACCGGGTGCATCAGGTAAAGCGGCGCAATGCCGAGCCAGTGCGCGAGCATCGCGGTTACAAACGTGCCGCCCGCCGGGTACCAACTGACGAGCGTGCCGTTGGGATAGGTGTGCATGATTTGGAGGTACACGCGCACGGCATCGGAAGATTGCGTGGGCGGCAACAGCGTAGGCAAAGCCGGCGCGATGAAATAACCCCACACGCCGACGACCACGCCGACGAAGCCAAATGCTTCGAGCCAATCCCAGTGTACCGTAATGTAAACGCGCGCGATCCCAAACGTGAGCGCGAGACCGAGCGCGCTACCGGCTAGCACGATCCAGGGATTGGCGCGCAAACCGCCGAGCACGTTCAGCGTGTAGCCGTTCAATAAGATCAAGCCCAAGGCGAGCAGACTCGGCGCAAATAAAAGTTGTGAGGTGGCAAGTTCAAGGCGAGATTTCATACGCTTGGTTTAACCGGCGCGTGCGATCCACTCGCGCGCGCGCGCGTGATCGCTAGCGTTTGTACCACACTCCCGAATGTCTGTCAAACAAAACGGGCTGGGGCGTCACGGCTTTTCAAAAGTCGCTTGACATTGCCCCTCACCCCGCTCGCGCGACATCCGTGCGGCGGGACGCCGCGTTACGGACGCGCTAGCGCCTCTCCCCACAGGGGTGAGGGAATTTACCCCTTCTCCCTTTGAGGGAGAAGGTTGGGATGAGGGTCGCCTGACTTTTGAAAAGCCCTGGCTGGGGCGTGCATTCCGCCATCGTTTTTGGGGAATCGTGTTATAATATGTCGTGTCAATTTCAGGCAGAAGGAGAATGCACAATGAAAATCGTAACTGACCGGGGAATGGATCTGACGCCGGAGCAACTCGCGGGCTTGGAGATTTATCAAGTTCCTCTGCTGTTTACGCTTGATGACAAAACGTATCAAAGCGGTGTGGACATTCAGCCGGATGAATTTTATCAATTGCTCGGCTCCACGGAAAGCTTTCCGACGACTTCGCAACCTTCGCCTGGTGATTTCGCCAGCATTTACCGCGAACTGGCGCAAACCGATCCCGACATCCTCTCGATTCACATTTCGTCCGGCTTGAGCGGCACGTTGAATGCGGCGCACGCCGGCGCGCAACTGGTGCCCGAAGCGCGCGTCACGTTCGTGGACACGAAAACGTTGTCGGGCGCGGAGGGCTGGCAAGTCTACGCCGCCGCGCGCGCCGCGCAAGCCGGCTGGTCGAAAGAAAAAATCCTCGCGCTGATCGAGCAGGTCGGCGCGGCGACCGACACGATCTACACGCTGGCGACGCTCAAATATTTGATTCACGGCGGGCGCATCAGCCACCTCAAGGGTTTGCTTGCCCAAGTGTTAAATGTCAAACCATTGATTGGCGTGGACAAGACACTGGGCAAATACGCCACCTATGGGCAAGAGCGTTCGCTCAATCGCGCCATTCTCAAACTTGCCGATTTCATCGCGGAGCGATACGCGCCTGGCACGGCGATGCGTTTTCAGGTTTTGCACGGGCACAACCTCGACGGCGCGAAAATGTTGTACGAACGCTTGGCGCAAATGTTCCAAGCAACTTTTTTGCCGACGAGTTCGATTGCGCCGGTGCTCGGCGCACACACCGGACCCGGCTTGGTTGGTGTGGCGTATGCGCCGCTCGCCCAGTTCCCGGAAATTCCTTAACGCGCTCAAGCCGACGCCCATCGGCAAAAGACATTCCCATTCCGCAAATGCGGACGCGCGCGGGTGGGCGTCACGCTTTTGGATAAACGCGAAATGCCGCGGCGGGCGTTTTGACAAACGTCCCTACGCGCGCCACACGGTTTCCCAAAATATGCTATAATCGTTTTAGGGCATCCGACGACGGTGCCAAAATTTTGAATCTCTCCAGGAGGTTTCCAATGTTGAGTCAAACGATGCAAGCGGCGCTGAATGAACAAATCAATAAAGAATTTTATTCGGCGTACCTGTATCTCTCGATGGCGGCGTACTTTGAAGCGCTGAACATGCCGGGTTCGGCGAAATGGATGAAGGCGCAACACGACGAAGAACATTTGCACGCGATGAAATTCTTCGATTACGTGACCGACCGCGACGGACGCGTGCAACTCCAAGCCATCGCGCAACCGACGGTTGAGTTCGCTGCGCCGGTTGCGGCGTGGGAGCAAGTGCTCGAACATGAACGTGGTGTCAGCGCTTCCATTTACAAACTGTACGAACTGGCGGTGAAGGAAGGCGATTACGCGACGCAAGCATTACTGACCTGGTTCATCACCGAGCAGGTGGAAGAGGAAAAGAACGCGACGCTGATGGCGGAACGCTTCAAGCAAGCCGGCACGAACGTCGCCACGCTGTTGCTGTTCGACGGACATTTTACCAAACGCGGCGAGTAAAGCCGACGGGATGCGAGGATCTCACTCGCCGAACTGAGGAATTCAAACGGGGTGACGTTGCGCGCGGCGCGCGTCACCCCGTTTTTGCCCAAGGAGCACAATGACCCGCGACGAAATTCTCCAAGCGATTAACGACCAAGGCGCCGAGCTAAACGCAATGCTCGCCGACTTGCCCGCCGACGCGTTTGCGCGCCCCGTGATCGAGTGGTGGACGCTCAAAGATTTGCTGGGGCACATGACAATGTGGCGGCAAGTAGCGATCCAATTCATTGCCGAGTACAAACGCGCCGGCGCGCCGACCCCGCTGGGGCTTGCCGGCGATGCGGCGGTGGATGCGTACAACAAGCGCGGGGTTGCCGCGCGCCGCGATTTGCCACTGGCGCGCGTGCGCGCGGAATTTGACGCGGCGCACCGCGACCTTGTCGCCGCCATCGCCACGTTGAGCGACGCAGACTTGACACAGCCACTCCCCGCACCCTGGAACGAAGGCGCGACGCTCGAACGCCTGATCGCGATCAACTCGTACCAACACGATCCCGAACACATCGCGCAGATCGCGCAACTCAAACTGCGCGCCGCAAACGGCTGACGCGTGCAACGCGCTTTTGCTGATAGCGCCTATCCGATGAAACGTTGGCGCACAAGGCAAAAATTTTGGGACGCGGACAAGCGCGGATTTTTATTTTATCTGCGTTCATCGGCGTTTGTCTGCGTCCAATAATTGATTTGACTTTGACTTGCCCGAGGTAGGAAATTCAAATGGCATTGCCCTGTAACTCGCTCATCCCGACCGGCGTTTCGGAAACGCCGGTCACGCTCGCCGGCAAAACCTTGCGCTTGTTCGCGTACAAGCCGGTCACGTTTAGCGCGGCGAGTCCGCTGTTCGTCGTGTTTCACGGCGTGCTACGCAACGCCGACACGTACCGCGATCACGCGATTCCACTCGGCGACCGGTTCAACGCGTTGATCATCGCGCCGTTGTTCGACGACGCGCAATTCCCCACCGCCAAGTATCAACACGGCGGCGTGCTCTCCGCCGATGGCGCGCTCGCGCCGCGCGCCGAGTGGACGTACACACTCGTGCCGCAACTGATCGCGCACCTGCGCCAGAGCGAACAGTGCGCGCATTTGCCGTGCTACTTGATCGGTCATTCCGCCGGCGGACAATTCGTCGAGCGGATGATCGCGTTTTCGGATCAAGACGCGACGCGCGTCATCGCGGCGAATCCCGGCACGCACATTTTCCCCACGCGCGATTTGCCGTTTGCGTATGGCTTTGGCGATTTGCCGACAGAAGTTTCGGACGACGCCGCGTTGCAACGCTATCTCGCGCAACCGCTCACGCTGTATCTCGGCACGGCGGACGATCACCCCGACGAGCATTTCGACGACTCGCCCGACGCGATGCGGCAGGGCGAGTCGCGCTATGCGCGCGGGCAAGCGCTTTTTGCGTTCGCGCAAAACTTGGCGCGCGAAAAGGGCTGGCAATGCAACTGGCGGCTCGTGACGGTGGCGGGTGTTGGACACGATCACGAAAAAATGTTCGGCGCGCCGGAAGTGGCGCGCGCATTATTCGGCGAGTGAACGCGCGCCGAATTCAATCTTTACATTTTCATTTCCAAGAGGTTACGTATGAAAATCGCAATTATGGCGGCGGGCGGTCTGGGATCGTACTACGGCGCACTGCTTGCGCACGCGGGGCACGAGGTCACGTTCATCGCGCGCGGTGCGCACTTGCAAGCGCTGCGCGCGAACGGTTTGAGCGTGACGAGTCCACACGGCAACTTGACGATTCGCCCGGCGCGCGCGACGGACAATCCGGCAGAAATCGGCGTCGTGGACTGGGTGCTGTTCAGCGTCAAGACGTACGACAACGAAACGGCGGCGCGCGCGCTGTTGCCGCTGATCGGCGCGCAGACCACCGTCGTCACGTTCCAAAACGGCGTGGACAATCACGATCACATCGCCGCGCTGATTGGCAAAGAGCATGTGATCGTCGCGCCGACCCAGGTTGTATCGAACATTGCCGCGCCCGGCGTGATCGAGCAAAAGAGTCCGTTTCGCAATTCGTTCGTCGGCGAAGTGTTTGCGCCCGGCATCACGCCGCGCGTCGAGCAATTCGTTGCGCTGTTGAAAAGTACCGGCGTCGAAGCGACTGCTGTGCCCGACGGGCGCAAACCCT
>CAIKBD010000153.1 GCA_903825565.1 uncultured Anaerolineales bacterium
GAGTTTTGCGTTTTGAACGCGTCGTCCCACAAGGTTTGCTCGAACGTAAAATACTTGCCGATGTAATGAATGATTTTGGTGAACGGCATGTAAATCAAAAAGAGTTCGAGCACGAGAAAATGCGCGGCGACGATCAGCGGCACGGGCGTCGGCGTGAACGTCAACACACTGCCGATGTACGCGCGATAGCCGGCGAACGACGGATCCAACAGCCCGCCAACAATTCCCAGGATAAACAGCGCGGCGATCCAACCCAGGTTGAACAGATCGGCGGGCACGGTATACAATCCCAGTTCGGCGTTCGTCACGCGCTTGGCGATGAGCGCGAGCGCGCCGACCGCGCCCAGCGCGAACGCGCCGCCGGCGACGAGCGGCGTGAACGGCAACGCGAGTTTGAGCAAACTTTCGAGAACGAGCAACGCCAAGGTGAGCATGCCCAAGTACAAACCCCAGTGCATCGCCAGCGAGATCGCCCAGAGACCGTATTTGTTGAACTCGCGCACGCGTTTCAAATAGACGACTTCTTTCGCAATTTCGAGCAAGCCGGGCAAGCGCGAGGGACGCAACGCCGTCGCCGCCCAATCCACTTCTTCCATGTATGATCCGCCGTACTCGCGGCGCGCCGACGTTTCGTGCGGCACGGGGTACACTTCCCAGCGAATGTTGAGCGGTTGCGCAGTCACGCGCGTAATTTTGGACAGCGCGATCACGAGGAACGCCGCCACCGAACCCCACCCCAAGGCGATCATAAACCATTCCCAAACCATGAACGACTCCTTCAACGATTTTGCAATGCGCGATCCGCGTCTTGAATCGCCTGCACAATGTCCGAGCGTTGCGTCGCTTGTTCGACCAGAACCTCGCGCATCAAATCGCACACGCGTGTCACTTTGGGATTGGCAATGCGGCAAATCACATCCTTGCCGACGCGTTCCGTCGTCACGATCCCCACCGCGCGCAACACCGAAAGATGTTGCGACACTTTGGCTTGCGCGAGGCCCGTTGCTTGAACAATTTCACTCACCCGCAGGGGACCCGGGCGCAAGGCATGCACAATCTTGAGCCGTACCGCATTACCCATCGTTTTGCACATTTCCGCTTGCATTTCAAAAATCGAACGAGCAGGCATGTCTCACCATCCCATCTTTCTTACACTCCGAACATTTTGTAGCACGACCGACACACCGGCGGCGCGGGTGTCAAGCGCATTTCATCCGTCCCGCTCGCCGCCGCCGCGAGCGCAGAAAACGCCGAGACCTTGCGCGCGCGAAACGCGCCGACAAACTCCGCTCGCGCCGCCCCTTGCATCACCGGCAACAAACCGTCCCGCACGTTGCCAAACGAGACCGGCGCAAACGCGTGATCGCCGTTTTGAAAAATGCGCGGGATGCAATCCTTGACCGGGATGCCGGCATACACGCACGGCGCAACCTCGCCGCGATGATTGACGAACACGGTCGTCGTCGGCTGGGCATCGCACTCCAGCGTATTCGGCTCCGGCGTCAGCGGGTACGCGCGAAATTCGATCTGGAGACGCCGCGCCTCGCGTTCGGCTTCGGCAAGCATCGCGCGATGTTGCGGGTCTGGGCGCTCGGCGAAAATATGCGCCGCTTCGATCTCCGGCGTCGGCGCGTACGTCACATTCGTCGCCACCACTTGATCTGCGCCGAGCGTCGCCGCCAACCGGACGAATGTCGGCAATTCGTGAATGTTAGTACGCATCATCAAAAAATGCAGTTCGATTTGCGTCGCGCGTTTGCGCGCCGTCAACTGCGCGATGTGCGCCGTCAGCCGCGCATAATCCGATCCCACGCGCAACGCTTCATGCGTGTCACGCGTCGCGCCCGCAAACGAAATCGAAAGCAAATCCACGCCTTCGTCGAGTAAGCGCGCGCCGTTCGTTTCGTCGAGCAGACTGGCGCACGTGGTAAAGCCAACGCGACAGCCGGCAGTTTTGACCGCGCGCACCATCTCCCAAATTTGCGGATGCAACAGCGGCTCGCCCCACCCTTGCAAGTAGGCGAGATCAAAGCGCGCGAGGTACGGCGCGATTTGGTCCCGAAATAGCTCAAACGGGAAATCGCCGTGCCACCAATTCTTGCCCAGCGTCTTGTTCGGGCAAAAGGAGCACCGCAACGGGCAGCGGCTCGTGATCTCGATCTGAATCACGCTCCAGCGTTCAACCGCATTCGGCGGGACACTTTTTTTTCGGAACAGTTCGCGCAAACCAGTCACGTATCCGCCCGTCCTCTTCTCACCTTAACCCAAACGAGTTCCAATTCCGTGCGGAATCAGTCCGAAACACGTCCAATCCGCTAGAAGGTCAACGTCAAATCCGCTTCCAAACCCCGATTGATCAGGTACACGCTCCCGACCAGATTATCCACCGGATCAATCAAATCGTTCTCGGTCATGTCGTTCAATTCAAGCGACGCGGCGCATACCATCAAACGCACGCCTTTTGCGACGCTTTCGGTAATGAATTGCTTGATAGATTTTGCGCCGGCTTTGGGAAACACCGTTTCGGCAACGCCTTGCTTGAGCAACAAGGTTCCCTTCATCGTAAAGAACATTTCGATCTCGTGTTCTTCGATGGCAGCCGCCTGCGCGAAGAAAAATGGCGCGCCGCACATTTCTGGCGTATCGGGTCCGTGCGTAACGACGATCAGAATCTGGCTCATAGAATTTCCGCGTGCAAAAATTTTCGATGGCGCGGCGGTCTAGTACTTGACGTTGACGCGCTTGGCAACATCCAGCGCGAGGGTGAATGCTTGGTTCGCGCGGGCGGGATCAATCGCGGCATACGCGCGACCCAACGCGGCAAGCGCGCGCGCCGCCGCAAAAGGTTCGCCGCGCACCTTCGCCGATTTCGCCACGTTTAGCGCGCGATCAAACGCGTCCGCCGATTGCTTCTTGTCGCTCGGCGCAAACGCCAGCGCGATGGCTTGCAGTGCCGCCGTCTTGTCCGCCGGGTCTTCGAGCTTGTCTACTACCGCAAGCGCGGATTTCGGATCGAGCGCCGACCACGCGACGGCAAGATCGCGCAACCCAAACGTGTCTTCGAGTTTATCCGCGAGCGCAAAACTGTTTTGGAACGCCGCTACCGCTTTAGCCTTGTCGCCGGCTTGGAGCGCGGCAACACCCAGCGCGGTGAACGCGCGCGCCCGGAGCGCCGGACTCGTGATCCGCTCCGCGACATTCAGCGCCTTGTCGAGATTTTGCGCGGCGACGA
>CAIKBD010000154.1 GCA_903825565.1 uncultured Anaerolineales bacterium
ACAATTTTTCAGGGCACGCGGAATTTCCAATGGCAAAGCGAGAATGGCGAGTGTTGGCAGGCGCGGCGTAGAATTGGACGCCGATTGCTGCCGATGAACGCCGAAAAAATCCTTAACAATTTTTCAGGGCACACGGAATTCCCAATGGCAAAGCGAGAATGGCGAGTGTTGGCAGGCGCGGCGTAGAATTGGACGCCGATTGCCGCTGATGAACGCAGAAAAAATCTTTAACAATTTTTCAGGGCACGCGGAATTTCCAATAGCAAAGCGAGAATGGCGAGTGTTGGCAGGCGCGGCGTAGAATTGGACGCCGATTGCCGCCGATGAACGCCGAAAAAATCCTTAACAATTTTTCATGGCACGCGGAATTTCCAATGGCAAAGCGAGAATGGCAAGTGTTGGCAGGCGCGGCGTAGAATTGGACGCCGATTGCCGCTGATGAGCGCAGAAAAAAACCTACTTTGGAGTCTTGCTATGAGCGACGCGACAACATTCAAGCACAAGGCAATCACCGATAAAATCTTGTATGTCTTTTTCAAAAAGGTTTTTCACGTGCTGGGTTACGGGTTTTTAGAAAAAGTGTACGAAAATGCGATGGCGATTGAATTGCGCCGCACAGGATTGAGAGTCGAGCAACAAGCCAAGATTGATGTGTATTATGAAGGCGAAGTTGTTGGCGAATATTTTGCAGATCTGTTAATTGAAAATGCCGTCATTATAGAACTCAAAGCGGCAAAATGTATTTCGGATGATAACGAAGCGCAATTGCTGAACTATTTACGCGCGACGCCGTATGAAGTTGGATTGTTGTTGAACTTTGGACCCAAAGCGGATTTTCGTCGGAAGGCATACGATAATGAGCGCAAGCCATCTACGACTTGGATTCAAAAATAATACCTGGACAATTTCAAAAAAATCATCTGCGTTCGTCTGCGGCAATCTGCGTCTAATATAAAATAATGCAGTGATTGATACTGGGAGGAAATCGAATGCCTGTCAACTTAACCATCAACGGCAAAGCCGTTCAAGCGCGCGCCGGTCAATCTGTCCTCGAAGCCGCGCGCGCGAGCGGCGTCCACATTCCCACGCTGTGCCATCACGCCGATCTCTCGCCGGTTGGCGCATGTCGGCTGTGCGTCGTCGAAGTCGAAAAGATGCGCGGCTTGGTCGCGGCGTGTACCTTGCCGGTCAGCGAAGGCATGGTCGTGCAAACGCATACGCCCAAAGTGATTGACGAGCGCAAATTCATTCTCGAAATGTTGCTCACCGATCACCCGAACGATTGCATGACCTGCCAAGCGGACGGCGGTTGCGAATTGCAAGACGCCGTGTACGAATACCAAGTCAAGTGGAGCGAGCACAAGGGCAAACGGCACAGTTACCCGATTGACGGCGATCCCAATCCGTTCATCTTTACGAATTTCAACAAGTGCATCCTGTGCACGCGTTGCGTGCGCGCATGCGCGGAAATTCAGGGCCGCAATGTGTGGGGCGTTGCCAATCGCGGCTTTAACGATAAAATCGTTGCGGGCGCGGATGTGACGATGCTCGAAGCCGGGTGCGAATCGTGCGGCGCGTGCGCCGCGTACTGTCCGACCGGCGCACTGCTCGATAAACCGTCGCGCGGCAAGGGCCGCGAGTATCAAATGAAAAAGGTGACGACGACCTGCACGTACTGCGGCGTCGGTTGTCAGTTCGATTTGAATGTCCGCAACGGGCAGGTGATCAAGGTCACGTCGAATCGCAACGCGGCGGTGAATGGGATGGCGCTCTGCGTCAAAGGGCGTTACGGTCACGAGTTCATCCATCACAAAGACCGCTTGACGAAACCGCTCATCAAAAAAGATGGTACATTCGTCGAAGCGACCTGGGACGAGGCGTTGAACCTCATCGCTGAAAAACTGGGCGGCTGTAAAGGCGACCAGTTTGCGTTCCTCGCGTCCGCGAAAGCGACAAACGAAGAAAATTACATTTTCCAAAAATTTACGCGCACGGTGATGAGGACGAACAGTGTGGATCACTGTGCCCGGCTCTGACACGCCAGCACGGTGTCCGGTCTGGCCACCTCTTTCGGCTCTGGCGCGATGACGAACAATATCGCGGATATTGATAACTGCAAGACGATGTTGATCATCGGCTCGAACACAACCGAGCAACATCCGGTCATTGGCACGCGCATTCGGCGTGCGGTGCGCAACGGCGCGAAACTCATCGTCGCCGACCCGCGCGCGATTGACGTTGCGAACATGGCGACGCTCTACATTCGCCAACGCCCGGGGACAGACATTGCTCTGCTCAACGGTCTGGCGCAGATCATCTTGCAAGAAGGTCTCGAAGACAAGGAATTTATCGCGCAGCGCACGGAAGGATTCGACGCATGGCTCAAGGTCGTCGAGACGTACACGCCCGCGCGCGTGAGCGAAATCACCGGCATCGCCGTTGACGATTTGTTCACGGCGGCGCGCTTGTACGCGGGCAACAAACCCAGCGCGATTTTCTACGCAATGGGCATCACGCAACACACGACCGGGCACAACAACGTACTCGCGATTGCGAACCTCGCGCTGCTCACCGGCAATCTCGGCAAACCGGGGGCGGGCGTGAATCCTTTACGCGGACAAAACAACGTGCAAGGTTCGTGCGATGTCGGCGCACTGCCCAACTATTTCACCGGCTATCAACGCGTGATTGACGATGCCGCGCGCGAAAAATTCCAAAAGGCGTGGGGCGTCGAACTCTCGCCCAAGGTTGGCTTGACGGTGGGCGAGATGATCAAGGGCGCGAACGCGGGGCAGGTGCGAGCCATGTGGATCGTCGGCGAGAACGTCGCGATGAGCGACCCCGACTCGCATCACGTCGTCGCGGCAATGAACAAACTCGATTTCCTCGTCGTGCAAGAATTGTTCATGACCGAAACCGCCGAACTCGCGGACGTGGTTCTGCCCGCCGCGTCGTTCGCGGAAAAAGATGGCACGTTCACCAACACCGAGCGGCGCATTCAACGCGTTCGCAAAGCCATCGAGCCAATCGGTGATTGTCGAGTTGATTGGGAAATCGTGTGCGATGTTGCTCGCAGAATGGTTTCAAGTTCCAAGTTTCAAGTTTCAGGTTCGGAACCTGAAACCATGGAACCTGAAACCTGGAACTATGATTCCGCCGAAGAAATCATGAACGAAATCGCTTCGCTCACGCCGCAGTATGGCGGCGTGACGTACGCGCGCATTGATGCGAAAGGTTTGCAGTGGCCCATCCCGAACAAGGAACATCCTGGGACGCCGATTTTGCACACGCAACAATTCACGCGCGGCAAGGGCATGTTCTCGGCGGTCGAGCATCAAGAGCCGGCGGAAAGCCCGGACGCGGCGTTCCCGTTCACGCTGACGACCGGGCGCATTCTGCAACACTATCACACGGGCGCAATGACGCGGCGCGTCGCTGGGCTTGAACAACTCGCGCCGGAAGAACGCGTCGAGCTAAACCCGGACGATGCGGCGCAGATGAATGTCGGCGATGGCGAGTGGTTGCGCGTGTCATCGCGGCGCGGCGAGGTGCAAGCGCGCGCGTGGGTGACGGACCGCGTGGGGCGCGGCGTGGTGTTCATGACGTTCCACTACGCCGAGGCGCTGACGAACGCGTTGACGAACACGGCGGTTGACCCGATTGCAAAAATTCCGGAACTGAAGGTGTGCGCGGTCAAGGTGGAAAAGCTAGAGCGCGAGACACAGGAAAGCATGTTTGTGATGGTCGGCGGCAAGTAGACGCGGAGATAGGGAGCAGGGGAGAGAAATTCTTCCTTGCTCTTTTTTTCAAATAACATTTACGCGGAAACGCTTTCGATGTATAATTGCGACAAGATAAAAATGCACAAGGGATTCAACGATGACAGATCGTAAGGTTCTCTGGACTGTGACTGATCCGCGTGGATTGAGCATAACACTGGTTGATGATGTGTGGCAATCTCACATCAACTATCGCCCTGAGTTGGCAGAACATTTCGATCAAGTCCGCCGTGCAGTTCAACACCCAGATGCCATTTACTTTGATCCAACCTCAACAGCTGAAAAGACACTCGGAGCCCAAGTGTACTGGTATTATAAAAGCGGTTTGCTGTCTGGAAAATTTTCCGAGAACTGGGTTGCCACTATCGTCAAGGTCGTATTTGAAACAGCGACGGAGCGCAAGGGCTATGTGGAAACGGCGATGCTCCCGCGCCGTATCTTGAAAAGGTTGGTGCTTGAATGGACAAAATGAAAATAACTGATTATCACTATTATCCTGAAAGTGACGAGCTGGATTTGGTTATCAACGTGGACAAACCCCGCGCGGCAATTTCAGTTCCATTAGAGGACGAGTTTTTCTTTCTCCGGGTTGATCCTGAAACGAATGAGATTGTTGGCGCAACAATTCTGAATGCCAGTCACTATCTGGCACAATTGGCGCACGCATTTGCAACTAAATCGTTCGACGATCCGAATGTCCGCTTTTTCCTTGAACACCGTGTCGAAGCGTTTGCGTTGGATAAAGCGTGATATGGTATTGATAAAATGCGTTTTATTTTTGGAACGTAACCGTTCCATCGAAAGGATACCTTATGAACATCGAATACAATACACCAGAAGTAAATGAAGAAAACGACGAACAGGAAAAATATTATGTACCAGAAATTGATGACGAACCGTTGAAAATTGAACCTCCTGATCGCCGCCTTGTTACCCAACCTTATGATTTTTCTGTAAAAACAATCGTTTCGCAAATTGATGATAAGAGTCTGAATACTCGCCCTTCCTTTCAGCGAGGATATGTTTGGGACGACCAAAGAGCCAGTCGCTTAATTGAGTCGCTATTGCTAAATATTCCGATTCCAGTTTGTTATTTTGCAGAAGAGGAAAGTGGTGTCTTTACCGTTATAGATGGACACCAGCGCCTTTGGTCTATCTGGAGATTTGTCAATAATCATTTTCCGTTGAAAGGCTTGCGTATTCTGCCAGAATATAATAAACAAGGGTTTAAGGATTTACCAGAAAAGGATCAGCGATTGATCATGGGGCGCTACATCAGATGTATTGTGATTACCCAAGAGTCACATCCTGAAATCCGATTCGAGGTTTTTGAGCGTCTCAATACTGGTTCAATGCAAGCAACTGATCAAGAAATAAGAAATTCTGTTTATCGAGGGGATTTTAATGACCTAATCAAGGTACTCGCTAGTAGCCAAATCTACAGACAGATCCTTGGTAAAGAAGAATTGGATAAAAGGATGCGCGATGAGGAATTAGTATTACGGTTTTTCGCTGTCAACGAAAAATACCTTAGCTACCAGCCACCAATACGTTCTTTCCTCGACAATTTTGCAAGAGAGAAAACAATCAAAAAGGATGGTC
>CAIKBD010000155.1 GCA_903825565.1 uncultured Anaerolineales bacterium
ACGCCCGATCCGGCTTGGACGAGCAACAGATCGGCGTGACCGTGATAGCATCCTTCAAATTTGATAATCTTGTTGCGCCCAGTGAAGGCACGTGCGAGGCGCAATGCAGTCATCGTCGCTTCGGTGCCGGAATTGACAAAGCGCATCATCTCGATGTTCGGCATAAATTGCTGGATCAATTCCGCGAGTTTTATTTCGAGCGGACTGGGTGCGCCGAAACTTGTGCCGCGCGATGCGGCATCGGCAATTGCGGCGATCACGCGCGGATGCGCGTGACCCAGGATGAGCGGGCCCCACGAGAGAACGTAATCAATGAACCGATTGCCATCCACGTCGAACAGGTATGCGCCCGCGCCGCGCTCGATGAACAGCGGCTGTCCGCCGACCGCGCGAAACGCGCGCACCGGCGAATCCACGCCGCCGGGGAGGAGTTGTTGCGCGCGGGAGAAGAGTTGTTGGGAGTTAGTTGTATTCATTTCAAAATTTCCAATTGACCAATGAGCCAATTTGAGACTTGGCACATTGGTGCATTGGCTCATTGGCTCATTGCCTTGGCAACTTCCAGCGCGTGATACGTTATCACCAAATCCGCCCCCGCGCGTTTGATTGCCGTGAGAATTTCCATCACAATGCGTTGCTCGTCAATCCAACCATTCGCGCTCGCCGCTTTGACCATTGCGTACTCGCCGGAAACGTTGTACGCGACGAGCGGCACATCGAAGCGTTGCCGCGTGCGCGTAATAATGTCGAGATACGCGAGCGCGGGCTTGACCATTACCATGTCTGCGCCTTCGGCAATGTCGCTTTCGATTTCGCGCAGTGCCTCGCGCGCGTTCGCCGCATCCATTTGATACGCGCGGCGATCACCGAACTGTGGCGTCGAGCCAGCCGCCTCGCGGAACGGTCCGTAAAATCCGCTCGCAAATTTCGACGCGTACGCGAGAATCGGCGTGTCAAAAAAATTTTCTTGATCGAGCGCGGCGCGGATCGCGGCGACGCGTCCATCCATCATATCGCTCGGCGCGACCATGTCCGCGCCCGCGCGCGCGTGGCTCACGGCTTGCCGCGCGAGCAATTCAAGCGTCGGATCGTTCAGTACGCGCCCATCGCGCACAACGCCGCAGTGTCCGTGCGACGTGTACTCGCACAAGCACACGTCGGTGATCACAATCATTTCCGGCGCGGTGCGTTTGATTGTGCGAATCGCTTCTTGCACGATGCCGCACTCGTTCCAGGATGCGCTTCCCGTTTCGTCCTTGCTTGCCGTTTCGAGCACGCCAAAAAGCAACACCGCCGGAATATTCGCCGCGCTGATTTTGGCGATGATGCCGGGGAGTTGATCGACCGACCAGCGAAATTGGCCGGGCATTGCCGCGATTTCCTGCTGAACGTTTTTGCCCTCGGCGATGAACAGCGGGTAGATCAAGTCGCGCACATTGATTTCGGTTTCGCGCACGAGGTTGCGCATTGCCGCGCTTGCGCGCAGGCGGCGCAGGCGCAGGGTTGGAAAAATCGGATTCATACGTTATCCTTCATTTGGTTGATCAAGGCGGTGACGAGTCCTTCAATCGTGTAGGTTTCGGCGACGACATCCACGCGCAAACCCAGGTCGCGCGCGGTTTGCGCGGTGATCGGTCCGATGCAAGCGACGATTGGAAATTGGAAATTGGAAATTGGAAATTGGATGGCGTTGACAAATCCGCGCACGGTAGAGGAACTGGTGAACGTGATCGCGTCAATTTCGCCGGCGGACAGCAAGTCGCGGATGTGTTGCGCGCTGGGAACATTCGCGCCGGTTGGGCGGGTGTGGTACGCCGCGACCTCGCACACATTTGCGCCGCGTGCGCGCAAATCGTGCGCGAGTTTTTCGCGGGCAAGGTCGGCGCGCGGGAGCAGGATGCGTTTGCCGTGCACGTCGCCAATCTCCGCCAAGATGCTTTCGGCGACATAGTTGCGCGGGACGAGATCGGCGCGCAAACCGTGACGCGCCAGCTCTTCGGCGGTTGCCGCGCCAATCGCGGCGAGGCGCGTGTGAGCGAACGTGCGCGCATCGCGTCCCAGTTTTTCGATGCGCGCCCAAACGGCGGCGACGCCGTTGACGCTCGTGAAAATGATCCAGTCGAACGTTTGCGTCAGCGCCGCGTCGAGTTCGGCAAAATTTTCGAGCGGAAAAATTTGAATCGTTGGAAATTCAAGCGGCTCTGCGCCGAGCGCGGCGAGTTGTTGCGCGAGTTCGCTCGCTTGTTCGCGCGCGCGCGTCACCAAGATGCGTTTGCCGAACAGAGGACGCGTTTCAAACCATGCCAATTTGGCGCGCAGGTTCACGACCGCGCCGACGACGAGCACCGCCGGCGGTTGCAATCCGTGCGCAACGTCAACGATATTTTCCAGCGTGCCGACGCGCGTTTCTTGTTGCGGCGTCGTGCCCCAGCGTACGAGCGCGGCGGGCGTACTCGCATCAACTCCCTCGCGTTGCAACGACTCGACAATCCACTCCAGGTTTTCGACGCCCATCAAAAAAATTCGCGTTTCGCCTTCCGGCTTCTGACTACTGACTACTGCCTTCTGACTTTTGCCTTCTGACTTTTGAAGATGTCCCGTCGCCACCGTAAACGCCGTCGCCACGCCGCGATGCGTGACCGGAATGCCGGCATATGCGGGCGCGGCAAGCGCGCTCGAAATGCCGGGGACGATCTCGAATGCGATGCCGGCGTCGGCGAGCGCGAGCGCTTCTTCGCCGCCGCGCCCAAACACGAACGGATCGCCGCCCTTGAGCCGCGCGACGATTTTGCCGGCGCGCGCTTGGGCGAT
>CAIKBD010000156.1 GCA_903825565.1 uncultured Anaerolineales bacterium
CGGGCACGATGTGGTTTTATCGGAGCAAGGGAAACGGCAAAGATGAATTGATTACTCGGTTGAATACTGGACACTGATTTACTCTTCCACCGATAACAGGAGGACTGATGCTAACCGAACTCACTCAACTGCGCGACGACGCACTCGCGCAACTGTCCCCAATCTGGGACGATGCCGCGCTCGAAGCATGGCGTGTCAAATTTATCGGACGCAACGGCGCACTCGCCGGCGCGATGACAAAACTGGGCGCGCTTGCCAAAGAGGAACGCCCCGCCGCTGGAAAATTGGCGAATGAAGTCAAGGTTGCGCTCGAATCGGCGTTCGAAGCGAAGGTCGGCGCGATGAAACAACGCGCGCTCTCCGAATCGCTCGAAGCCGAGCCGCTCGACATTACGCTCCCGGGTCGCCCGGTCAAACGCGGACGCTTGCATCCCGCCACCGCAAATCTGCGCGAAATGTATCGCATCTGGCGCGAGATGGGTTTCCAGGTTTTTCGTTCGCGCGAAATTGAATCGGACGAAACGAATTTTCAATTGCTCAACATCCCGCCGCATCATCCCGCGCGCGACAATTGGAGCACGTTCTACGTCGCGGACACGGACGAGCGCGTACTGCTTCGCACGCACACCTCACCCGGACAAATCCGCGCGATGCGCGAGCTGGGTCAGAACGGCACGCAACCGATTCGCGTGATTTTGCCGGGCATGTGCTATCGCTACGAGCAAATCAGCGCACGGTACGAAATTCAATTCAACCAGGTCGAAGGGCTTGCGATTGGACGCAACGTGACGTTCGCCGATTTAAAAGGCACGCTCACCGAATTCGCGCATCGCATGTACGGCGAACGCCCGGTGCGATTTTACGGCGATCACTTTCCGTTCACCGAGCCGAGCGCGCAGATGGATGTGCAGTGTATCATTTGCGATGGCAAAGGCTGCCCGATGTGCAAGCACACCGGCTTTCTCGAAATCCTGGGATCGGGCATGGTGCATCCGACCGTGCTTCGCAACGGCGGCTACGATCCAAACGAGTGGAGCGGTTTCGCGTTCGGCATGGGCGCAGAGCGCATCGCGATTTTGAAACACCGCATCGAGGACATTCGCTATTTCTGGGGCAACGATCTTCGATTCTTGGAACAATTCTAGGACGACTGCCGTCTTGAGGTGATACATGAAACTACCTTTAAGTTGGATACGCGATTACGTTGACATTACCATTTCGCCGGAAGCGCTGGCGGAAAAATTGACGTTCGCCAATCTCGAAGTTGAAGAGATCAATTACATCGGCGTGCCCGCGCCGAAGAACGCGCACGCGTCCGGCGACCGACCGTTCCTCGCGTGGGATCGCAATCAGATTTTCGTCGGCGAAATTTTGTCGGTCGCGCAACATCCGAACGCCGACCGCTTGACGCTCGTGAACGTGGCGTATGGCGCGGCAGAGCCGATCAAGATGGTCACCGGCGCGCCGAACATCCAGGTTGGCGGAAGCGGCTACAAAGTCGCGCTCGCGCTCGAAGGCACGCGCCTGTTCGATGGACACGCCGAGGGCTGGAAGTTGATGACCTTAAAGAAATCGAAAATTCGCGGCATCGAATCAGGCTCGATGGTCTGCTCGGAAAAAGAACTGGGCATGAGCGACGAGCACGATGGCATCATCCTTTTGCCGGACGATGCACCCGTCGGCATGCCGCTCGTGGATTATCTCGGCGACATTATTTTCGACATCAAGATCAATCCGAACATGGCGCGGTGCGCGTCCGTCATCGGCATCGCGCGCGAAGTTGCCGCGCTCACCGGGCAACCGCTTCGCCCGGTGCCGATCCAGGTCGCCGCGACTGGCGCGCCGATTGCGGGTCAGGTCAGCATCGTTATCAACGAGCCGACACTCAATCCACGATTCACACTCGCGTTGTTAAAAGACACGGCGATCAAACCGTCGCCATTCCAAATGCAACGCCGCTTGTTGATGGTGGGCATGCGCCCGATCAACAACATTGTGGACGTGACGAATTACGTCATGCTCGAAACCGGTCAACCGCTTCATGCGTTCGATTACGATAAACTCGTCGCGCGCGCGAATGGTGCGCCGACGATCATCACACGATTGGCGGCGCCGGGCGAAGAACTCGAAACGCTCGATGGCGTGAAACGCAAACTCGATCCGTTCACGATTCTCGTGTGCGACACGCGCGGCTCGCTTTCGATTGGCGGCGTGATGGGCGGCGC
>CAIKBD010000157.1 GCA_903825565.1 uncultured Anaerolineales bacterium
CCAGGGCTTTTTCAAAAGTCAGGCGACCCTCATCCCAACCTTCTCCCTCAAAGGGAGAAGAGGTAAATTCCCTCGCCCCTATTGGGGAGAGGCGATAGCGCGTCGTCGGTGCGGCATTCTGCCGCGTTATGGACGCGCTATCGGGGTGAGGGGTGATGTCAAGCGACTTTTGAAAAGCCGTGATTCCAAGCCGTGCACATCAATTTGACTGTCACTTGGTTTGTGATATAATGAACAACATAGACTGGTCGCCGGTGCTTTTCGTGAAGTATTCTCCATGAACATGGTAGCCAGCATAAGGTTTCCGCAAAGTCGCTGAAACGATCACCGAAGCGTCTCGACAGGGCAGCTTTATCGTGCCTGTTACCGAGGCGTTTTTTTTTTGCCCAAAGAGTTTTCTCGAACAAAGCTTTTGATCTGGGGATGGTTTCCTTGAGAATGGCGTGTGTGCTTTTGCTTTGGTTTGCAACGGGCTGGAACACCTGAATCCTTGTGATCGTCTTTGCGTAGACACTCGCCAGAGGTAATGAGCGTGGACACCAGCCGCGGGCACTACTCACGCGCTGGAAAGGAGGCAGATTCATCGCAATTTGATGTATGGCAATCATCGTTGAATTTGTCCATATTGAGAGAATCCCAAAAGGAGAAACCAAAATGTCGAAAGAGAACAAACTCAGTCGGCGACAGTTCCTGAAGAACGTCGCAATTGCCGGTGCTGCTGTCGCCGCGACCAATGTGCTCGGATCAACCCCCGCTGAGGCGCAGGGGACTATTCCCACCAAGTGGGATTATGAAGCGGATGTCGTCGTTATCGGCTCGGGGGCTACCGGGATGCCCGCCGCCCTCAAAGCGCGAGAATTAGGGGCATCTGTCATTGTGGTCGAATGTAACTTTGATGTCGGCGGACGTTGCATCACGGCTGGTGACGCCCATACCATTGGCGGCGGCACCAAGATTCAAGCAAAAAATAACGTGGTAGATTCGCCAGACCTTTTCTTCAAGGACCTGTGCGATTGGACCGTCGCAGGTCAGGACGGATATCCTGACTACCGCTACAACAACTTTGAGTTGATGCGCGCGGTGGCGAATGCCGGTCCCGAAATTTTCGACTGGATGGAAGCGAATGGTTGTATTTGGGATTATGAATCCCTCTTCGCTCAAGCAGGCAAAGGCGGCGGCTGGGGCGTCTCCGTGCCACGCGCCCAAGCGCTCAAGGATCCAGATGCAACGTTGGCTAAGAACCCACATTTCGCTCCAGGCAACGGACATCGGATTATTCGACCGCTGGAGAAAGCCGCCCGCGCCAAGGGCGTCAAGTTTATGTTGAACCGCCACGCGGACAAGATCTTTCGGCAAGAGCAGTTCTCAGGCAGGGTGCTGGGTATCAGCGCCAGCTACAAACCGCGATTGGTACCGGGAACCGACAAACGCCTGGAAAGTTTTTACAAAGACGGCAACATCGAGGAGACCCGCCCGACGGTCACGATCAAGGCAAATAAGGGTGTCATCATCGCAACTTCCGGCGGCAATGGCAATGTGCCCTTCCGTCGAAGCTACGATTACCGGAACACGGAGGAAGTTCAGGTTTCTGTTTCGCCCTGGCTTGGCTGGGACCGCGCCCAAGATGGCGCTATGATTATCGAGGCGCAGAACCTTGGGGCGTCTCTCGGGTGTGTGACGCAGATGATGGAGCATGGCGGGTATCTGCGCAAGCGCACCATCGTTGGCACCCGGGATGTTTACAAATCGTGGCCAGCAGACAGCCCGGTTTACCCCTTCGCCGGCTCGACCGGCGGTCTGAACATTGCTGACGCCGCACGTGTAAATTGCATCAACGTCAATCAGGTCGGCAAGCGGTTCTATGATGAGACGGGAGAAGGGTACAACTACCCGCGCACCGGTCCAACCTTGATTGGGACCTGTTCCAAAAAGCCCTATGTTCAATATAACTGGCGAAATCTTCAGGCGGTGAAAGAGAATTACAATGGACCAGGATATGGCTGGACGAATGCCGCCCGCGCCATCAACGAGGGTTCCGTTCCCCCGGATTACGCTCCAGGTCCGGTGTGGTTGATCTTCGATGAGGCAGAAAGAGCACGTCGGAAATGGACCGTCGAGGCGCCGAATACCGACCCGCTATACTTTTTCAAAGCGAGCACACTGGCGGAGCTTGCCAGCTTGATCGCCAAGAATCCGTTTAGCAAGGTTCCGATGCCGGCGGCTAACCTGGAGGCAACGGTAAAAAGATACAACGAGCTTGTCGCCGGCGGCAAGGACCTTGACTTTGACAAGCAAGGTATGCAGTACAAAGTCGAAACGCCTCCGTTCTATGCGGCATGGTGTACGCCTTGTCTGCACGATTTCTATGGGGCGCTCGCGGTCAATGCCAATTCCCAGGTGATGGACCGCTGGGGTAAGCCAATCCCCGGTCTCTATGCCGGCGGGGAAGCCGCCAGTGGCTGGGAAGAGCATGGTCACGGCAAATGCATCACGGGCGCTTGGCTCGCGGCAAAGCACGTAGTTACGCAACCTGCAATGTAAAACATCGAATGGGGAGCGGAGCGCTAGCGCTCCGCTCCTATCCAGGCAAGCTTTCGAAATACCAAGACCAGAAACAAACCAGGGAAATAAACCATGTCCGGGGAACCGAAAAAGGCAAAGCGAAAATTAGGGCGGCAGACATCAAAAGGACTCAAGGGTAAGACGGGAAAAGGCAAGTCAACAAAAGCGATTCGAAAACGCCCAGCAGCCAAAGCCGCCCATGAACTCAAGACCGCGGCATCCCAAGTCAAGACAGAAGAACACCAGCTCCATCTGTCTATGGTCAAAGCGTTGCCGGATCAGGTTGAAGCCGGCGCTGAAATGAAATTACAGCTACGCATAGTCTGTTCCGAGGGATGTGAACTCAAGGGCAGAAGTCTTGCAATCATGGCTGGGGAAGCGGCGCTTTTAGATAAAATCGAACTTTACAAGTATGGCGAAACAGCCAACTATACGAGCAAGTTCAGTCTTCAAGCCCCTTTTGCACCCGGCAAATACGCCTGGACTGTCGTCTTATCCCCAAGTGAGCAAGACCCGCTCCATGCCGAATGCCTGATGCCATTTACCTTGCACGTGAAACCGCATGTCACGAGCATCGCTGTCTGGGATGTTGCATCTCCGATAGAGGTTGACTCTAGTTTCAAGATTAAAGCCGGAGTCCACTGCTTGGCTGGATGCAGTCTCGGTGGACAAAAAGTGGAGGTGTATGACCAGGATGGGATAAAGGTCGCCGTAGGCAACTTGAGCACTAGCCCCTATTCGGATCAGGTTAAGCTTTACTGGGTAGACCTGGAACTCAAAGCACCGGCTATCGCCAGTAATTACAACTGGCAGGTACGGTTTCATGAGCCAAGTCTTGATCTGCCGCATGAGGGTACCAGTTGCACTTTTGGGTTTGCCACCGTAAAACCTGCGGATTGTGAGCTTGCTGTTAAAGTAATTAACAAAGAAACCGGTGCGCCCATAAAGCAAGCCGAAGTAACCCTGCATCCCAACCTCTATCATGGGATTACGGATGATAATGGCGTGGCAAAAATAGCTTTGGCTGGGGGCGAGTACAAGCTGACCATTTTTGCAAGTGAGAAGGCGCCTAGCGGTATCAAGTATACTTTCAAAGGCAACTTGAGTGGGCGTCCGTTCACCACGGATGGTAGGGAATCCATGTTTTACGTTCCGGACGCTAACACGGAAACGATGATGCCTTTCCAAACCGCGGTAAAGGTAGAGGGCGATACGGCTATTAGCGTGGAACTCGTCGGTGTCATTGTGCCTCTGATCAAAGACACCATGTAGTGACCTAACTGAACTCGTTCAGAAACAATCTTTACATCGGGTTACCCATTCAGAGGACGCAAATCTATACTGAGGACAAAAACATTATGCAACGAGGTTACTGCATGTTGAAAGCTTGTCTGTTTATCACCATGGTGGTGTTGGTTGTGGTAGGTTGCGCGCCCGCGCCTACACCCACCCCGCTTCCATCACCCACACTTGTTCCAACACCGCCGGCGACCAATACCGCCATCCCAACAGCCACCCATACCGTTGTTCCAACGGCGACCAAGCCGCCGGCAACCGCCACGATGCCACCAACAGCTACCACGGTTCCGTCAGCCACTGCAACCATCAAACCGAGTACCACACCCACAGTAGTTGCAATGGCTGTTCCTACGATTGGCGCTACGAGCCGCCCCACTGCTAATACTACCATGTCGAAAGACACTTGCTTGGCTTGTCATGGGCCCGTGGAGAAACTAGTTAAAGCCGCACCCAGTTACGCCACAGCGGATGGCGAAAAGGTAAATCCCCATATTCCGATAGATTTTCTCTCCAAGAAGCCGCACACTTCGAGTGAGGGAGTGATTGAGTGTGGAAAATGCCATCAGCCACATCCGCTACCTTTTGTAGCGGCGAAAGATGCACCGAAAGCAAATGTGGAGGAATGCTTCAAGTGTCATCATGAAAAAAATTTTACGCCTTGCAATCAATGTCACTAAGGGTCCGTAAAAAAATAACTTGCCGAATCAGTTGAGTGATATCAGCCAGCGGGGTGACTTTGTGAAAGGTCAGTTTCGTTTCGGCGGTGCGCGTACGGTTGAGTTGCTTGATCCGTTGGCGTGGCAGATACATTCGCCACGCCAAAACGAATTGCACCGCACCAAGTTGTAACCCCAGGGTCACAGAGCGCGAACTGTTGGTGAATTTGCCTTTTTGACGCCGGGGCTGGCAGTGAGCGTACTGCAAGGTGACCGTTTCCAGCGCACTCGTCGCCACATCTTTGGGACAGAGCGCATTGTCAATGCGGAGAAAGAGTAACCGCCAGCCGGTCTTCTGCCGAATCTGGCAAACGCTTTGCAAAAGCAACAGGGTGACAGCTTTCCGGATTGGCGCGCTCTCCCAGGGACTCGCACGAAAAAAATCGGCGAGCGCGAATTCGTCGGCGTGCGGCAACCGCAACAACCGGGTCAGCGCGTTTACATTTTAAGCACCCATAGCGACGCGCGGTAACCTGGGCATAACGCGTATCGCGGACCGGTTTCTGACAATGCGACTGATGTTCCTTGAAATGCGTACCGCCACATCTCTTTTTCTGATTTTTCGGCTCAAGCAAAGGGCAGCGCATCGGGCAACTCCTAACTGAGATACCCGATTCTACACGCCCTGAACAATTCACCAATTGGTGGAAAGTCACATTACCGGCGACTTGTTGACTACATCTCAAATACGAGTGCGATATGAATATCCCTGCTTACACCAACTTGCAAAGCTATTATGGCGATCTGCACAATCACTGTGCGATAGGGTACGGACACGGCACGATCCAGGATTCATTTCGCAACGCACGTCTCCAACTCGATTTCGCGTGCGTGACTGCGCATTCGTGGTGGCCCGACATTCCCGTCAACGACGCACGGTTGGAGCGCGTTGTCGCGTATCATCAAAAAGGCTTTCAATGTGCTGCCGATGAATGGGAACATTTGCGCGTCGCAGTACAAGCGCACAATGTGCCAGGCACGTTTGTTACCTTTCTCGGTTTTGAATGGCATTCGATGTTTGATGGCGATCACCATGTCGTGTTCGAAGATTCACATGGCGAGATCATTCGTGCCGCCAACATCGCCGAAATGCACACGGCTCTGCGCCAATATGCACAACAAAATACCAAGGCTATTCTGATTCCGCACCACATTGGTTACAAGCAAGGGTATCGCGGGATCAACTGGAAAACGTTCGATCCGGAATTTTCGCCGGTTGTGGAAATCATGTCGATGCACGGCGCGTCCGAAAGTGACGATGCGCCGTATCCATATTTGCACACCATGGGCCCGCGCGATTGGAAAAGCACTTGGCAAACTGGTCTTGCCCAAGGTCACCTCGTCGGCGTGGTGGGCTCCACCGATCACCATAGTGCGCATCCCGGAAGTTATGGGCACGGACGACTCGGTGTATGGGCAAAGACGTTGACCCGCGAGGCGATTTGGGAAGCGCTGGTCGCGCGACGCACTTGGGCACTGACGGGCGACCGCATCCGCTTGGAATTTTCGATCAACGGTACACCAATGGGAGCCGTGATTCCAGCAACACACGAACGCGAGATTGAAATCTCGCTCACCGGCGGTGATGAAATCGATTCCATCGAGTTGCTCCATAACAACCAGGTGATCCAACGCTGGGATCCCAGCGATTGGCAATCTGCTGATACAACGCCGGTCAAAGTGTATTTCGAAATGGGCTGGGCGGAACGAAATCAAATTGTGGATTGGGATGGCATACTGGAGATTGCGGGTGGTGAACTGATCGACGTTGAGCCACGCTTCCGCGGACACGAGATTGTCGCGCCGCAAGCGAATGAGGAAGAGCGGTACGTTTTTTCAAACTGGGAAAAATTCAACGATAGGTCTGTGCGTTTCACGACGCGCACTTGGGGTAATCCAACGACGACAACCGCCAGCACGCAAGGTTTCTGTCTGGAGATCGCTGGCGATGCCAGCACGACAATTCGTGCAACGCTCAACGGCAAACACGATGAAGCCAAACTGGGTGATTTGCTAAAGGGATCGCGCGCTGGCTACCTGGGTGGATTTCTGACGCCGAGTTATGCTTTTCATCGCGCCGCGCCGCATAACAAGTATCACGCTGATTTGCGCCTGGCACATCAAGCCGACAGCACAACACGTGACTGGTATTACGTGCGGGTGCGGCAAAAAAATAATCAATGCGCGTGGAGTTCGCCGATTTGGATTGGCTAACCCAATAAAATCCAACGTCCCGGTATCGTGACGATACCGGGACGTTCTGTTACAATTCCAAAATCACTGGGCGTGGGACAACCTGATCGCCAACTGCAATTGGCAACGTTGGCCAGGTTTCGTTGGTGGTGATGATTTCGTTTTGCGTCTCGCCCACCAAGAACGTATCTACGGAACGAATATCGCCGAGGGAGGGATTCCACGCGAATGCCTGACCGGCGGTGATGATCTCTGACCCGTTTGGGACCACGAAAAATTCGCGTGGTTCATATCCGACACTACCGCCTTGATGGTGTTTGCGCCACTCGTCTGGAAAACCAGTGCGCCCGTATTCCGCTGTAATCAATTCAAACAATTCCGCGAACGATTTACCCGGACGCGTTGCGCACATAAACTCGGCAAAGAGGCGTGACGTGATGGCATGGCGCTGGCGCAAATCGTCCGGCACTTGGCCGAAATGCACAAAGCGTGTCACGGTGCAAACCAAGCCCCAACGCCGTCCGTTCAACACCAGCATCGCGTACCGTTCGAGCGGCTTGTCCGTCGGCAACGCGTGACGAAACGCGCCGACGCGCCAATCGGTTGCGACAATGTTCGTGATCGCTTGCGCGCCGCGCAACTCCACTTCGTAACCCAGCCGTGCGCTGATCGCTTGCTCCGTTCGTCTTGGCTCCAATGATCGCGCTACAACCTCGATGGCTTCCAGGCACAATCGCCCTAGCACGCGAAAACGTGCGCCTTCTTCCGGGGTGAGTTTCACGCGCATCTGCGCCAACTCGCGCGAAAGATCAAGCGCACCGGGGAACGTGCCATCAGCGCCTAGACCTAGTCCACGGGTCAAACGGGCGACCTCGTGTGAGTGTTCGTACCATGCGGCAACCCGAAACTCCCAACCTTGCGCGTCGAGATGTTCTTCCTGTTTGAATCGTGCGGCTTCCAAATTATTGGTGATCAAATAACGTTGGGTGCGTGTGATCAACAACACGGCCGCGGCTTCACTGCTGGCAATGTTCACGTACAACCTTGCGCCACACGTTGCCCATGTAATATTGTCAAGCCGACGTAGTAACAACGCATCGAGTTGATGTTCGTCGAGTAAAGCTTGAATACGTGCTTGTTTTTGGTCGAACTCTGTCACGATCCTCCTCATTCGGTAAGCCGGCTATACTTGATCCCCGCCTCGATAAAGCGGACGACGTTATCGCGCAAACGATCATCCACCGCTGAAATGATCTCCGCGCTTGCCCCCAAGATCAAGTGCGGCGTGCCGCCATCCTGGATCGCCCGCCGCACCTGGGTTTCAATTTGATCGGGCGTGTCGTTTTGCAACGCGCTGAACTCTATATTGCCAATCAGCGTCAGCGGTCCCGCGCGGGCACGTGCTTTAGCATCAGCGATTTCGATATTGCCTTGCGGCGGCGGTTCAACCGGATCAAGCAGTTGGGCGCCGCCATCGCGGAATTTCTCAATCACCGTGCCGACTTTGCCATGGCAATGCACCCACACGATTTTGCCGGCTTGACGCACGCGTTGCCACAAGGGTTGCTCATAGCCCAACACGAAATGATCAAAGCCGTGTGCAGACATCATCGGTGGCGTAGCTTGTTCGCTCCCGCCAAAGCGAAAGATCGGGCCCGCGCCGCGATCCAGCGCAAACTGCAAACGCTCGGCGATGCGTTCCTGGATTATGCGGAACATACGATCCAGTAAGGCGCGCTCGGTGATCGTCCATTCCAAAAATTTCTGAAAGCCGGTCAAGCGCGACACCATCACCACCGGTGAACTGACAAAACAAACTGCCACGCCACGCTCCCCTAACTGTTCACGCTGGGCGAAATACTTTGCCAGGTCAGGCGGATCGAAACGATGCGGGAGCGCGACAAGTTTCTCCGCATCGTCCACGTCTTTAATCAGGGGCTCAAATTCCCAAACCGTGTCTTCACCCGCGCGCACCGCATCGGTCGTCGTCAACACGCCGCGCGGCGTATGCACTCGGTAGCGAATCAAACGCGTCCCGGCGCGCATTTCTTCACCGCAAACTTCAACACAATCCGGGGGCGCCAGGAAAAAACGGCGATCAAAAATACCTTCAGGAATACCTTGCATGCCATAGCCCTGTTTCAAATTGCGCAAGGGCGTGCGTTCAGGGATTTCGAGTTGCGCGAAAAAATCGCAATGCTGTTTGGCGAGCGTAACTAAATGCTGATAATTCGGTTGGGCTTTCCAATCGGGAGGGACTGGTTCCGGCGTAAGCGGATTCCAAGCGATCGGCGCAAAAAGCGGAACGTGATCCACCGGTTTGCCGGCAATGGTGCGGAGAATCCGCTCGCGCGATGATAATTTTTCCACTACACTACCTTTTCCCAATCCTCTTTTTTGGCGGAACGATAAATTGCCTCGGCGACGAGTGCGGTTGCCAAACTGTCTTGTGCCGAATGGTCCGCCGGTTCTTCGCCGCGTAACATTGCGAGCCAGTGCCGATGATGCCGCCAACCCACCGCGCCCGCCGGAATAGCGAGCGCGGCCCAACCTTGCCCAGTATTGACCGCGAGTGCGCCTTTTTCAGTTCGCAACCAAGCCGTGCCGCGCGTGCCATAAATTTCCATGCGGAAGCGATCCGTGCCGACGACTTCGGTATAACTCACTTCGTGCGTTGCCATCACCCCGCTGGCAAAACGGTACGTAGCCAGCGCAAGATCTTCATTGTCCGGCTCGACGATGGAACCATCTAGCAATTCGCGCTGTTGCAAAGTTGTCGCTATAGTTGCTTTCACTGCAACGATCTCGCCAAAAAGGTAACGCAACAGATCGAGACCGTGAATACCGATTTGCATCATGGCGCCGCCGCCAACTTGATCTTGACGATAGAACCATGCTGCCCAGTTTGCGCCCGGCGTCGCGTTGCGTTGCCGCACGAGCGTGATCGCGCCCAAGGTTTGCTCGGCGAGCAATTGCCGCGCGCGCTCAATCTCGCCGAAATAGCGGTGCATGTAACTTACGTACAACGGCACGCCTGCTTGCTGTGCCGCCGCGATGATGTGGCGACATTCTTGCGCGGTGCGCGCCATCGGTTTTTGCACCAGCAACGGTTTGCCCGCG
>CAIKBD010000158.1 GCA_903825565.1 uncultured Anaerolineales bacterium
CAAGAGAAATTCAGGGCTTTTCAATAGTCAGGCGACCCTCATCCCAACCTTCTCCCTCAAAGGGAGAAGGGGTAAATTCCCTCGCCCCTATTGGGGAGAGGCGATAGCGCGTCGTCTGTGCGGCATTCTGCCGCGTTATGGACGCGCGAGCGGGGTGAGGGGTGATGTCAAGCGACTTTTGAAAAGCCGTGAAGAGAAATTGCGGCGGGTGCGCTGTGGCTACGTCAGCGCGGCGATGCCTCGTTTCAAGTACTCGCCTTGCCCGCGCCGACCCAGGAATTGGTCGTCCTCAAAGATCACGCGCCCACGCGCAATCACGAGCGCTGGCGAGCCGGCAATTGCCGTACCTTCGTACGGATTGTAATCCACGCGCATAAATTGCGTCGCCGCGCGAATGGTGTGCGGACGTTGCGGATCCCAGATCACGATGTCGGCATCGCTACCCACCACCAACGTTCCCTTGCGCGGGAACAAGCCGAACAGTTTCGCCGCCGCCGTGCTCGTCACTTGCACAAAACGATTCATACTCCAGCCGCGTTGCACCACGCCGCCTTGGTACGCAATGTGCATTCGGTTTTCGACGCCGGGCACGCCATTCGGAATCTGCGTAAATTTTTCCTTGCCCAATTCCTTTTGCGCCGGCAAACCTTGGTAGCCGGTCGTCATACAAAACGGACAATGATCGGTGGCGAGCGTCTGTAGCGTATTGTCGCCGAGCGCGCGCCACAACGGTTCCTGGTTCGCGCGTTCGCGGATCGGCGGCGAGCAGACAAAGCGCGCGCCGGCAAAACTGCCGTCGGCGTACTCTTCGGATGCGAGCGCGAGGTACTGCGGGCACGTTTCGCCGAACGCGGCAACTCCCCGCGCGCGCGCCGCGCGAATTTCCTCCATCGCGTACCGCGACGAAACATGCACGATATAGATCGGCGCGTCGGCAAGCTCCGCGAGCGCGATGACGCGATGCGTCGCTTCGGCTTCGGACGCGTGCGGGCGCGAGAGCGGGTGATAGTTCGGCGTGGTCTTGCCTTCGGCGAGAAATTTTTCGATGAAATAATCAATCACACTGCCGTTTTCGGCGTGCAGCATCACCAAGCCGCCGTTTGCACGCGCGCGCAGCATCGCCTTAAAGATCGTGCCATCGTCGAGTTGCAGGCGTTCGGGATACGCGGTGAACATTTTGAACGAGGTGATCCCTTCGTGCACGAGCGTGTCCATCTCGCGCAACGCGTCCGCCGGCAAATTGGCGAGGATCATGTGGACGCCGTAATCAATTACCGATTTTTCCGCGTTTGCCATCCAACCGTCGAGCGCGGCGCGCAGCGTGCCGGTGCGTGCCTGGGTTGCAAAATCAATGATCGTCGTCGTGCCACCGTGCGCCGCGGCAATCGTGCCGGTCTCGAAATCGTCGGACGAGATCGCCGCGCCGACGTTGAGTTCCATATGCGTGTGCGGATCGATCCCGCCGGGAATGACGAACTTGCCGCGCGCGTCAATCACGCGGTCGGCTTGCGCCGGCAAGTTCGCGCCGATCCCTGCGATCCGGTCGCCTGCGACGAACAGGTCCGCGACGTAATCATCGGTCGCCGTCACAATGCGACCATTGCGAATGAGTAAAGTTCCCATAACGACCTCAGCGGAATTTGTGATTTGCGATTCGCGATTCGCGATTTCCCGAAAATCAGGAATCGAATGTGGGTATGATTTTTTTGGCGAACTGATCCATCTGCGCGAGCGCGAGCGGCAGATCGGCATACGGGAACACGAGCGTCAGGTGTTGCGCGCCGGCATCCGCGTACTCGCGGACGCGCGCGCGCACGGCGTCGAGCGTGCCGACGAGTTTCACGCGCGAACTGCCGCGATACGTGTACGTTGCCGGCGTGTCCGCGCGCAGGTCGGTCGTCAGCCGCGTCGAAATGGTGAGCGCGCGCGTCGGGTTTAATTCGGCGAGCCGCGCGACGCCCGCCGCAATTTGCGCCGGCGTTGCGCCGGTCGCGTGCCACCCATCGCCGCGCCGCGCCGCACGCACGAGCGCCGGCTCGCCATTGCCGCCGATCCAGATCGGGATCAATTTTTGTGCGGGCAGGGGCGCAAAGACGGCGTGATCCAGCGTGGTATAGTCGCCGTGAAAGGTTGCATCCTCGCTGGCGAACAAGGTTCGCAACAAGTCAATCGCCTCGTCCAAACGTTTGCCGCGATTTTTGAAATCTGCGCCCAGGTTTTTGTATTCCGTTTCGTTCCAGCCGACTGCCACGCCGAGCACAACGCGCCCCTCGGTCGCCGCGTCGAGTGTGGCGACTTGTTTCGCGGCGAGCACCGGGTTGCGTTGCGGGAGCACGAGAATCGAAGCGCCGAGTTTGATCCGCGTGGTCACGCCCGCCACCAGCGCCAGCGTGATCAGCGATTCATAGATCGTGCCGTACGGCTCCGCATCCGCTTGCGGCACAATCACGTGATCCGTCGTCCACACCGAATCGAATCCTAGTTCTTCCGCCGCGCGTGCGACGCGTCGAATATCATCCCAGGTTGTTTCGCGCCCAAAGTTGGGCAAACCGATTCCGAATTTCATTTCTGACTCCATCTTCTACGCCATCCGCCCTACGCCCTACGCAATACGTAATACGCAGTATTGCATATTGCGTAGGGCGTATTACGTATTGCGTATTACGTATTGCGGATCAGCGATTATCCTGCGCGATCCGATTGATCCGGTCGCTCGTGCCGAGCACTGCCAGCACATCGTTTGCGGCGAGTCGCTTGTCGCCGGCGGGGTGCAAGTCGCGGCCCTTTGCGTGACGCAACAAGACGACACTGACATCGTACTGCTGTTCGATCTCGCTGACCATCAAGCCGACGAGTTTGGATTTCGCCGCGACATCCATGCGCGCGATGCTCAACGCTTCGCCCTCAATCGTGATCGGATTTGAAATATCCATCCCCGCCGCCGTCGCCGCGAATGCCGGCGCCGCCATGCTCGTCGCGGAAAGCGCGTTGAACCCGAATTGCTTTTCGAGCGCGCGCGCAAAATCGTCGTCGAAAATTCGCATCACCACACGCACGTCCGGTTTGAGACTGCGCGCCTTGACCGCGATCTGCATATTCAAGTTATCGTTCTGCGTGCAGAGCACGAGCACGCGCGCGCGTTTGATCCCGGCTGCGTCGAGTACGGCTTCGCGCGTGGCGTCGCCCTGCAAGATCGGAGTGTCATCCGCGCGTAAATTCGTCACGAGATCGTCGCGCGGATCCAACTCGATCACGACAACTTCTTGGTTCATCTCGCGCAGTTGCGTCACGACGCGATACCCCAGGTGCCCCAGCCCGACCAGAATGATGTGGTTGTTGAACGTGGACGCGACTGCCATTTCCCACTCCTTACTGCGCGACTTGCGGTTGAATAGCAACACACCGAAATCTGCCAATCCCTGCGCGAGAATTCCAATGCCGATCACCGGCATCGCAAAATAAAAAATTTGGAGATACCACGTTTGGGGAAACTCTTCGCTTGCCTGCAAAAACACCATCGTCAGTGCGGCGTAGATCGCTTCGACGCGCGACGGCAATGGCTCGCCGGCGATGCGCGCCAGTTCAAAGTACGCCAAGCCGCCGCCGGCAACGACGAGCGCAAAGAGTCCGAGCGGCGCGCGAAAATCGCGCAACAGCAACAGCGTGTCGCGCCACGTCGCACGCAGATGCCGGCTCCAAGTGTGGGCGCGTTTCATACGCCGGCTTCCAAGCGCCACGTGTCCGTGCTACCGAATGTGACTTGATCGCCGACGTTTAGCGCAACCGGTAGACGTGGCGACAAGCGTTGCCCGTTGAGAAACGTGCCATTCGTACTGCCCAAGTCCATCAACGTGACGCGCGCGCGATTCCAACTGATTTGCGCGTGTTGGCGCGAGACCTGGGGATCGTCAAGTTGGATGACGGATTTCGACGAACGCCCGACGACGCTAATGCCGCGCTGAATTTCGATGCGCCGCCCCGTGGCGTTGACCAGCACGAGCGTGGGTGCACGCGGCGTAGGCAAACTCACTGCGCTTGGCGGCGCCGTTGGCGGGCGCGATGTGCGCGAGATCAAAAACAGTAAACCCAGCCCGCCGACGGCGCCGGTGAAACCGACGCAAGTGAGCAGACCCAGAATCGTGATCGCAAGCCACGCGTTCGCTGGCGTGGTGGGAACACTCGGCGGGGGAGCGGGGATTGGCGCGCGCGTCGGCAAGCCGGCAAAACCGGTTGGCGCAGGTTGCACGTTTGGCGTCGCCGCATTCGGCGCGGGCAGTTGCAAGCGGCCGAACCCGTAGGTCGTGTCCGCCCCCGGCGCGCCCATATCAATCGCGTTTGCTTCGAGGTACGCGCGCACTTGGTTTGCTGTCATTGGCGGAAAGCGGCTCCAGACTAACGCCGCCGCGCCGGCAACGTGCGGCGCGGCGGCGGAAGTGCCCCAAAAAACTCCTTTGCTCGTCTTGACGCGATCCGGCGCGACGACCTCCGGTTTGATCCGCCCGTCGGTGGTCGGTCCGCGCGAACTGAACGATTCGAGCGTGTTGTCGCGCCAGTTGATCGCGCCGACCGCAAGCGCGCCGCGCGCATCCGCCGGCGTGCCGAGACTGTATTCGGGTGTGGTGGTCGCCAGTTTACCGTTGTACACATACAGATCGATCACGCCGGGATGCGTGATCGTCTTGGCAAAAATTTTGACCAAATAGTTGGTGCGCGTCGGGCGAAACTGGGCGCGTTCGACCGGATAATCGCCGGGCTTGCCGGCTTGCGCGTCATCGCTCCGCGCGACGAGCGCGCCCTTGTCGTCGTACACGAACAGATCGTAATCCTCCGCCGCGTTGCCGCCCCAGTTATCCCAGCGCAACACGATTTCGGTGTCGCGCGTCAGCGACTCGAACGTGATCTTGAGCGATTCCGCGCCGCCGGGAAAACTGTGCCAGCGCGATTTGCGCGCGTCATTGAACGTGGCGCGATAATGCCCGTCGCCCTGATTCGCCGCCGAGTTGATCCACAGCACGCCGCGCGCGGCAACGCTGTCCACCATTTGCGCCTGGGTGCCCGTGCCGTCCATCGGCGCGGAAAATCCGCCGGCGGAATGGGAGATGATCTGCACGCCTTGCTCGACGAGCCAATCCACCGCCGCGCGCTGGTTCGCGCCGCGATCATAGTACGCGAAAAACAATTCGGCGTCCGGCGCCATCGCCGCGGCAATCTCCGCGCACAACAAGCCGTGCGCCTCGCCGGTTTGATCCGGCTCTTCGCCGGTCACAAACGATTTGGCGGTGACGCGCGCGGGCAACGTTTTGCCCACTTGATTTTTATAGCCGTCGAAACCTTGATCGAGAATCCCGATCTTGATTCCTTTGCCGGTGAATCCGGCTTGATGCCACGCCTGCGCGCCGGTCGCGCCGACGCCCTCGCTCAACCAGCCAATGGCATCGCTACGATTTTTCAGCGGCAACCGAATTTTGACGACGTGATTGATCGCGCTTAACTGTTTGAATACTTTGCCGGGATCGCTCGACTGCCAGGTTTGTTCGAGCAACGGCAACGGAATTGCAATGTCAATCGCATCGTCGTACGTGCCCTCCACGATCACCCCGATCTGTTTCAACTCGGCGATCACGGCGGACGCGTGGCTGGGATGATCGAGGATGAGCGTCACGAGCACTTGGCGTTGCTTGTTGACCAGACCGCGTTCGCGCGCGAGGGTTTCCGCCGCCGTTGTGCCGCCTTGTTGATACGCGACGAGCAATTCTTTGTACGCCGCGCCCAGCGCGGGGTCGCGCAATACGGCGGCGAGTTGCGGGTACTGCGCGGCGAGTTGTTCGAGCGAGGGCGGCAATGCCAATTCGGGCGCGGGCGGTGCCGGCGCAAAGCCATCGGTGAACAGCCAGAGCGCGATCCCGGCGGCGAGAAACACGCCGAGACTGACCAGAATGCCGACGATCAAAATACGACGCGTGCGCGGATTTTTGGGGTTGAACATTTGCGACAACTCGCACCTTACGACTGGAATGGTTGCCCGAAAAGCAAAATCCGTTGGACGTGGATCAACGCGAGTGATTTTTGTCTGCGCTCGTCCGCGCTCGTCCGCGTCCAATTTGAATTTTCGTATTCGGTTGTGACTGGTCCGAGTTAGGCGGCGGGCAAAAAGAAAAAGGCAAGCCCCAGGATCACATAGACGACGAGCAGTTGCGCGCCTTCGAGCCAGTTCGATTCGCCGTCGAACGCGATGAACGCGGCGATCAACACCGTGGCGAACAGCGCGGCGAGTTCAAACGGATTGAACACGAGACTCATCGGGTTGCCCATCGCCAAACTCACAAACACGAGCAAGGGCGCGACGAACAAGGCGATTTGCAGACTCGAACCGAGCGTGATGCCGAGCGCGAGTTCCATCTTGTTTTTCATTGCCATCTCGACGGCGACGAGATGCTCCGCCGCGTTGCCGATGATCGGCACGATGATCACGCCGACGAACAATTCGGTCAGCCCGTTCGCGCGCACCAGCGGCTCGACCGCGCCGACGAGAATCTCGCTCAGCGCCGCGAGAAACACAATCGTCACGCTCAACACGGCGAACGCGACTTTGAGATTCCAGGCATTGTGTTCGGGCGTCGTCGTTTCGCCGGGCATGGCACGCGTTTCTTCTTTCGGCATTCGAAACGAAAAGAGGATGCTCAACGCGTAGACGAGCATCAGGGCAATGGCGACGCCGATGCTGAGGTACTCGACCGCGTCATGGTTGCGCGGCTCGATGGCTTGCGCGAAAATTGCCGGGATGAGCAAGCCGATGATCGCAATTGTCATCATCGTGACGCTGACGGATGCGCCGCGCCGGCTAAAGGTCTGAAAGCCGTGCTTGACGCCGCCGAGGAGCAAGCTCAAACCGAGCACGAGCAAAATGTTTCCCAGGATCGAGCCGGTGATGGACGCTTTGACGACTTCGAGCAAGCCGGCGCGGATCGCCGCAATCGTAATGATCAGTTCCGCCGCATTGCCGAACGTCGCGTTGAGCAACGCGCCCACCTGGTGCCCCGCGCGATGCGCGAGCGCGTCCGTCGCTTCGCCCATCAAGCCGGCAAGCGGCACAATGCCGAGCGCGGCGGTGAGAAAAATGGCGAGCGGATCGCCGTGCGTCAATTCGAGCGCGATAGCCAGCGGCACGAACAGCAACAGCGCATTGATCCAACGCGAAGGGCTGGCGAGCAAAGCGCGCAATGCGCGAGCATCAAGTTTCATCGGGGCGATCATCCTCCAAAATATTTTGAAATCGGTGGCGGGCAAATTTGCCCACTGCGATTCGGCGCTAGGTTTTCGGTTTCTTGGCGTCGGCGTCCGCCTTTTCCTTGTCCAGCCGCGCCTTGATCACAATTCCCAGCACCGTGCCGGTCAAGCCGATCAGCGCGACGATGATCGCGCCGGCATTGCCGATGATCGAATCGCCAACTTGTTTCCACGCGGATGGCGCGGGTGTGGCGGTGGGCGGCGGCGGCGCGTCAACCTGGATCGTGATCGTCAGCGTTTGCAACACATCCGTCGAAAGTTCGGAGAGCACGCCGTTGACGGTGATCGGGATCGAAATTTCGAGTGTGAGATCGTGTTTGCCGACGATTTGCGGACTGACGAGCCATTTCCACTCGACGGTTTGTGTGGTCTTGTCAATGTCGCGGCGGACGGGACCGGTTTTGTCAATGGCAAAGCGGAGCGCGCGCAGTTCGGCGATGTACGTCGGTAAGAGTTGCACGTTGCCGCCGAAGACGAGCGTCGCGCCGGGCGGCGCAATGGTGACGGGCGCTTTGATCGAAATGGGCGTTTGCGCCGCTAGTTGTTGCGCCGGCGAAATGCGGAGTACGACCGTGCCGGTTTCGTTTACGATCATGCGGTCGGGGCGCGAAAATTCGATCTGTCCCAAGCCCATCCCGTCGCTCGTCGAAAGCGTCGCGGTCGTCGTCGTGCCGTCACCTTGCGCTTTGCTCTGCTCGTTCGTCACTTTGATCGGCGCGGCGGTTGGTGCGCCGGCGGGCGCGCGCGAGGCGACGGGCGGCGAGGTCGGCGCGGGGGTGAGCGACGGCGCGGCGACCGGCGCAATGGATGGGCGCGGTGTCATTGCGGTGGGCGCGGGGGTGGGCGCGGGCATACACGCGGACAAGACGATCCCGATCAGAAAAGCAAAGATGATTTTGGGCATGGCTCATTCTCCCAAGTTTAGTTTGCGGGCTATTGCGTCGTGATCAAATCTTTGATCTGTTCGAACATGGCATCGCCGATGCCGCGCACTTTTTTCACGTCTTCGATTTTTTTGAATTCGCCGTTCTGCGCCCGGTAATCCAAAATGCGTTGCGCGATGGCAGGTCCAATCCCCGGCAGTGTGTCGAGTTCGGCGAGCGTGGCGGTGTTGAGATTGATTTTGCTGGGTGCGGTTTTGGGCGCGGCGGCGGTCGGGCTGGTTTTGCCGGTCGCTGGAATCGGCGCGGCGGGCGTCTCGCCGCGTGCCGGCACATAGAGTTGCTCGCCGTCGTTCAACTTGCGCGCCAAGTTGAGCGGGCGGGTGTCGGCAGTGTCCAACGCGTCGCCAGCGAGCGCCAGCGCATCTTGCACGCGACTGCCCAGCGGCAAAGTGTAAACGCCCGGCTGTTTGATCGCGCCGCGCACTTCGACGATGATCGCGACGGGTGTCGCCGTCGCGCGCGGCGTCGGCGTGGTGATCAGTAACGCCGGGCGCGGCGGCGCGGCTTGGGTTTGCAAAATCCAAACGGTGCCGACGAGCACGAGCGCGAAAAGAAACATCATAACGAGATACGGGCGATAACGCACGAACGCTTCGGGCATTGGCGCCTCCCAAATCACGGAATGATGGTGCTGGGGAAATTATACCACAAATTGCAAAATGCGAATTAGGAATTGCGGATGGCTTCAAACAATAAGAGTGTCGTCGCCATTGCCGCGTTGAGCGATTCCGCGCCGCCGGGCATCGGAATTGCCACACGGGCGGTAGCGAGTTGTTGCGCCACCGTGCTTGCGCCCGCCGCTTCGCCGCCGACGATCAACGCGACCGGGTGCGTCCAATCGGCGCGCGCATAGACCACGTCGCCGCGCGCATCCGCGAGATAGACGCGCGGAATGGCGTGCGCGATCTCTGTGATCTGCTCCCAGGATGCCACGCGCAACGGCACGGCGAAATGCGCGCCCATCGCCGCGCGCACAACTTTGGGGTTGTACGGATCGGCGGAGCCTGCCGCAAACCAAACGGCGTCCACCCCGGCGGCGCGTGCCGAGCGCAAAATCGCACCGACGTTGCCGGGGTCGCGCACACCATCGAGAATCAAAACGAATTGCGGCGGTGTGGGGAGCGGCAGTTCGATGAACGGCAAAACGGCGACGATGCCTTGCGGCGTTTCGGTGTCGGCGCTGGCTTGCATGACCGCCTCGCTCACTTCGAGCACGTCCGGCGTGCGCGCGCGTACGCGTTCGAGTAGGGCGTGCGCGCGCGGATCGTTTGCGATCTGCGCGGTGTACAGGACAAACGCCGGCACAAGGTTCGCCTTGATCGCTTCTTCGATGAGGCGCACACCTTCGGCGACGAATTGGCGCGTGGCGTACCGCTCTTTGCGGCGCGCGAGCGCGCGAACGAGTTTGACTTTGGGGTTGGTCAGACTGGTGATCACAGGCGCCTTTCTGAAATACGAATGGCTCATACGCCGGGGCGACGTATGAGCCATCCAATCCACACAAAATCGAAATTACGCTTTTGCCGCTTCGACCAACTTGCCGAACGCTTTTTCGTCGCGCACGGCAAGCTCGGCGAGCGACTTGCGATCCAACTCGACGCCGGCTTTTTTCAAGCCCGCGATCAATTTGCTGTAGGTCATTCCCAGGGGGCGGACGGCGGCGTTGATGCGCGCAATCCACAAGCGGCGGAAATCGTCCTTGCGTTTTTTGCGCCCAACGGTCGCGTAATACTTGGAATGGAGCGCCGCTTCATTCGCGCGGCGGAACAAACTGCGGCGCGTTAGCGCCTGACCTTTGGTCTGTTTCAGTACTTTTTTGTGGCGTGCGTGCGAGGCGACGCCGCGTTTTACTCTAGGCATTGGAATCCTTCCGCAGGATTTCAGATTTAGGATTTAGGATTTACCAACAAGCAGTCACTCCGAAATCATAAATCATAAATCCTAAATTATTTTCCGAGTGTCGGTGCGAGTTGATGAATCTTTTTCGCGCGTTCGTGGTTCTCAACTTCCACACGGCGGTCGAAGGCGCGCTTGTTGCGTTTGGCTTTGCGGCGGCGCAAGTGCGATTTGCCGACCTGCGTATGCATCAATTTGCCGGTGGCGGTCACTTTGAACCGCTTGGCGGTGGCTTTGTGGGTTTTCAGTTTGGGCACGATATCCTCCCCGTGTTGATTTCAGATTTATGATTTCAGATTTACGATTGATTGCAAGCCTTCGCCGGGGCTGGGGGCAAAATCTGCAATTTGAAATCCACAATCTGAAATCTACAAGAAACAGTCGGGGCTGAACCCCGACCGTTGTCGTTATCCAGGCTATCTCGGCGGACGCGGCGCCGCCAGTTCTTCGGGCGGTGGCACAACCACCTTAGTGGCTTTGACGAGTTGACGCGCGGCTTCGGGACCGCCTTTCATTGCGCCGGGCACCAGCAACATCACGAGACTTTTGCCGTCCATCTGCGGCGTTTGTTCGATGCTGGCAACGTCGGCAAGTTCGACGGCGACCTTTTCCATAATCTCGCGTCCGATGGTGACATGCGTGATCTCGCGCGCACGGAACAAGACGCGCACGCGAATCTTGTTGCCATCGGCGATGAACTCGCGCACGCGTTTAAGCTTAAAGCCGGTGTGATACCAATTGGTCTTGGGGCGAATGCGCAATTCTTTAATTTCGATTGCTTTTTGCGCCTTTTTGGCTTCGCGCTCTTTTTTCGTGCGCTCGTACATGAATTTGCCGAAATCAATGATCCGGCAAACGGGCGGTTGCGCGTTCGGCGCAACTTCGACCAAGTCCAAGTTGCGGTCTTGCGCCATTCGTAGCGCTTCGTACGTGGGCACAATGCCGACTTGCTTGCCCTCGTTGTCTACGACGCGAACTTCTTTCGTGCGAATCTGTTGGTTGATCCGAAAATTCTCGCTGATGCGAATTGCCCCTTTTCTAACAAAATGAGCGGTAATGAAAGCGGCGTGAATATATCACAGGATTTCCGCTTAGTCAAATCGGATTGGCGATTTCAACCCGCGTTGGGGTGTGTGGGCTACTTGAGCCGCGTGACGCGCGCGCCGCGTTTACTGATGCCGACGAGATGCGCGCGTCCGTCAATTTTCATTTTGCGCGCCACACGTTCCATCGCCGCCGCAATGTCGTCATCCGCGTGATCGGTGAACGCGATGATGCTTGGTCCCGCGCCGGAGAGCGCGACGCCGCGTGCGCCCGCGCCGCGCGCCGCGTCACACAATTCGTTCATCCCGCGCACGAGTTTCACGCGGTACGGTTGATGCAAACGGTCGCGCGTCGCAAAATCGAGCCAGTCCCAGCGGCGTTCGTACAGCGCGGCGATCCACAACGCAGTGCGCCCGGCATTATAGATCGCGTCCGCGCGCGGGATCGCTTTGGGCAAAATGCCGCGCGCTTTTTTCGTGAGCACCGGATACGTTGGCACAAAAATCACGGCGCGCAAATCGCGCGGCACATCCATGCGAACGGCATGCAAGCGCTCGCCCTCTTGCACCGCGACAACCATGCCGCCGAGCAGAGCCGGCGTCACATTGTCGGGATGCCCTTCGACGTGCGTCGCCAGGGTGAGCAGTTGCGAACGCGTAAACACATCGCCCATGATCGCGTTCGCCGCGAGGATGCCGCCGACAAGCGCGGCGGAACTCGAACCGAGTCCGCTGGCGATAGGGATTGCCGCGTCCATCTTGATTTTGACCGGCGGCATCTTTTGATTTTTCTGTTCGAATGCGGCGATCATACCTTGGATCACTGCATTGCTCTTGTCACGCGGCAGACCCGGCGCACATTCGATTTCCAATCCGCGCGCGAGCGTTTCGATGTCAATCGTGTTCCACCAATCGAGCGCGACGCCGATGCAATCGAAACCGGGTCCGAGGTTGGCGGAGGTGGCAGGAACTTTGATGCGTAGTTTCATGGTAATTTATGATTTCTGATTTAGGATTTAGGATTTGGATTACTGCGGCGCGAGTTGGCTTTGAGTGTTTTGTGTGTCGCCGCAAAGATGGCGGTTAGTTCATTGGCTTCGCGCAAGAGATCAGTCACGCGATTTTCCGGCATGACCTTGCCTTCAACAATTAATTCCATCCAAAATGCGGATTCATCCGCTTCAAGCACGACACCAATTTTGTTGCTGAAATCTTTGGTGGAACGTGCGCGCAACGCGGCGCGATAATTTGCGCCAACCGATGTTCCAGAACGAATCACTTGATTGGCAATTGCACGCCCCGCCGGGTTTTCCGGCAATGCGCCAGCCAACTTGATAACGCGCAACGCGAATTGCTTCGTTCGTTTCTTCATTTCTTCTTTTGCCATTTCGCTCATCTTGTCCTCCAAATCATAAATCTTAAATCATAAATCTAAAATTTTGGTGAGCGCTTCCATCGTCGCCGGGATCGCTTGCGGGATGCTCGCCTGCGCGATGGCGTTGTCCGGGTCTTTCAAGCCATTGCCGGTCAAAATGCAAACGATGCGCGAATTTTGCGGCACGCTTCGCGGGTTCGCGCGTTTCAATTTCATAATCCCGGCGACGCCCGCCGCCGATGCCGGTTCGCAGAACACGCCTTCGCGCTCCGCGAGAAAACGGTACGCCGCAAGAATTTCCTCATCGGTCACCGCTTCGATCAATCCACCGGATTCGTCGCGCGCGTTTGTCGCGCCTTTCCAACTCGCCGGGTTGCCGATGCGGATCGCCGTCGCAGTCGTTTGCGGCGATTCGACCGGCGCGCCGTTGACAATCGGTGCCGCGCCCGCCGCTTGAAAGCCAAACATCTTGGGCAAGCGTGACAATTTGCCGGCGCGATGATATTCGTTGAACCCGCGCCAGTACGCGGTGATGTTGCCGGCGTTGCCCACCGGCAGAGCCAGAATATCCGGCGCGTCGCCAAGCGCGTCCACGATTTCAAACGCGCCGGTTTTTTGTCCCTCGATCCGGTACGGATTGACCGAGTTGACGAGCGTGATTGATCCTTGCTCCGCGAGTTCGCGCACGAGGTTGAGCGCGGCGTCGAAATTGCCCTCGATGGGCAAGACGCGCGCGTGGTGAATGATCGCTTGCGACAATTTGCCGAGTGCGATTTTGCCGGATGGAATGACGACCACGCACGTCAGCCCGGCACGCACCGCGTACGCCGCCGCGCTCGCCGATGTGTTGCCGGTCGAGGCGCAAATGACCGCGCGCGATTTCTCTTCGACGGCTTTGGCAATCGCGACAACCATCCCGCGATCCTTGAACGAGCCGGTCGGGTTGCATCCTTCGAGTTTGAGCCACACGTCCGCGCCGACCTCGCGCGAAATAGCGGGCGCGTGAACGAGTGGCGTATCGCCTTCGCCGAGCGAGAGCGCGGGCGTGTTGGGGGTCACGGGAAGATAATTGCGGTAGGTGGTGAGTAAGCCTTTCATGAGACCTCACTACAGGGCTTGGAAGAAAGCGAACCGATTAAAGCATCAGTTTCAACCAAAATTTGTTCGCTTGTTCTCAGTGCTTGTTTTCGCATCAGTTGAATGTCAGAAACAGCGTGCGCTATCTTTTCTTGTTCTTCTTTGGGTGGAATAGGCACAAGAACATGAGCCAGATCATCCGTCGAAATTGCGGGAATGGCGTGCCCCGTCATCAATCTTTTGACTTGCCGTAAATAATGCTCTGTTCGCATATAAGCAAGCAGGAAGAGCGGCGCAACCCCATGAATATTTCGCAATACGGTGAAGCCATTTGAACAAATCGCTCCGTCTTCGTCTTCTGTAATCAGCGCGGTAGCTTGGCGGGATGTGCCGGTGCTTGCGCCTGAAACTGCCGTAATAATATCGCCCTTCTGAACACGGTAGGTCGCACGAGAAGGCGCTTCGTGCGCTTTGATCGTTTGTTGCGAAACAACCTGCATAGTGCGCGAATCAACTTCTGAAATGGCAATATACCTTATCTTGGCGTTACCGACGAGTCTAAAATCATCTGTTTCCGAAAGAATATCGGCAATCTCGCCCAGGGATTTAGCACCCACCGATTTCAATTGCTCGATCATCTTCAGATCATCGGGCAAATAATGTTCGACATCCAAGCGTGAATTGAGCAACTTGGCAGAAACTCTGAAAATATGATCGCCAAGTTGAATGGGCAAGTTTTTTTCAGGCGCATGGAACGCCGTGGCTATTTCCTCAATATCATCATCCACAATGGGCAGTCCCGCAGGCGACGTGACGAGCCGTCCCGTTTCGTCCCGTTTATAAAGCGATTGTCCTTTGACATCGTAACCCATTTTCTGGATGCGTGCCATAAAGCAAGCATTCTGGTTGCTCGCAGGAAATTTTTGCAAAAGGAGTAACGAGGTTTTAATTCCAGTACCGTAAGGCACAAAGGCTTCTTGCGGAATCGAGACGACGCCCAAAACTTGCGCTTGCGAACGGAGCCAATGTCGAATGTGCTGATTGGAAACATTCTGAAGCAGCCCATCGGGCAAGACGATAGCCATACGTCCACCTGGGCGCAATATCTGGAGGCATTTTTCAATAAAGAGAATGTCAGGCGTCTGCCCGGCTAACACGGCTCGCGTGGGTTCCCATTCATTATCGCGGATTTTGTTCCATCGGCGGGCTAGGACGTACGACTTGAGAATCTTTTGATCTTCCACCTTGCCTTTACTGCCAAATGGCGGATTGGTCAATACCAGATCGAACTGGTTGGCAAATTTCTCGCTGTCCAACAGCGCATTGGCACAGACAATCTCTGCGCCGGTGCCGCCCTCAAAAGCAAGCCGGATCGTCGCCGACAACGCCACATCAGGGTTGAATTCGATGCCAGTGATATTTTTTTGAATATAGGTTGGCATATCCACATCGTAGCGCGTTTGCCGAATATACGAAAGTGCTTGGACAAGAAATCCACCACTACCGCAAGCCGGATCGATAATTCTTTCGTTAGGTGTCGGAGCAAGCATGTCCACAGCCAACCGAACAATCGGATGCGGGGTGAAAAACTCGCCACGGTCGCCTCTTTGATGACGATACACAAATGTCTGGAACGCTTCGCCCTTGATGTCGCCCGGCGTTTGGGCGAGACTGATGTATTGCAATCGTCCGACGACAAAAGCTAGGGTGAGTGGTTTCAACTTGAGAATGTCATCGGAAAATAGTCCTGCATAGTTATCTCGAATTCCGTCAAATAATTTGGCAAGGCGTTTTTCAAACGCGGTGGGACGATTTGCTAAAATGTTTCTATATTCGCTTGCCGTTACGCCAAACTGCACAACGCCTTTGCTGGCAGATCGCTCGTCCTGCAATTTTATGACGAGCAATTTAACCATTTCGTGAAAAATCTTGTCTTTGAGAAAACCCTCGTTAGCGTAAATATAATTGTGACATTCGTCGAATACCGCCGCTAGGTTGGAAGTGGGTTGCAATTCGTTAAGGCTCGGCAAACTCTCCGGGAGCAAAACATCTTCCGAGAACAACAATTGCTGTTCTTTGGTTTTCTTATTTCGGGATTTATGGATCGTATCCATCCTTACTCCTTAATCCGCATCGTCAACGACCAAATAGCGATTATCAACTTGCATCTCTTCTTCACCGATGCTGTCGGCTGTCTCAAGCGTATCATATACCTCATTCAGGTTTTCGTACCAATCGTCGGTAATGCTTAATGTTGCCTGACCTTGTTCATCAATGAGAACAAAACCCATAACGTAATTCTGCTGAAGGTGATTCGCGTCGTCTCCAGACGATTCCAAATGTTGTGGATTAGCAAAGAGAAATTTGTGCTCTGGATAGCGGAGAAAAATATCAATCGAAACCACATTGAACTCATCTTTGCGGGGTGTCGCTTGCGTGCGATCACTCGAACCAGAAATACCGGAAACAAAGTGAGTTTCTAAAACCTTGACGCGTGATGAGACATATGCCAAACGTTGTTCAACCAAAGCATTGATTTGGTCTCTGGTATAATTTCGCAATTCAGCAATCATGCGCGCTTTGGCGGTGTCTCGTTTTGGTTTATATTTTTGAATTTCCTCGTACTCGTAAAGACTGAGCGCGAATTCGTCTTTGAACTTGGGAAGGTTTTTGCCGAGCCAGGCGATAACCTGTTGTTCAACATCTCTCTGCTGATTAATCCAGGGAATCTTGTCCGCATGAGCAATCAAGAAATTTTTCAAATTCTCATAATTGTAAAGCCGGTGCCATTTTTCCGAGTTTGATTTGACTCCTTTGGACTCCATAACATACCAGTGACCTGTGCCTGGTTTTTGAAAATAGAAATCGCCGTGATGATTAGGATGCTTTTTCCCCTCCCATTTTTCTCTGATTCGCCTAACCTCAAACCCGTACTCTTGTTCCAGTTTCTTTTTCAACAACAACTCCGCAATCGATCCGCTCACATACCCTTGAGCATTGGGGCTGAGCTTCAATGCTTCAAGAAATATCTCCAGATTGGTTTTGAATACACGTTGAACAAAATTGGTCAGTCTTTCCAAAATAGCCATCGGGCTAACCTCACATTTGAAGAATAGGTGTGTTTTCTGCTTTTGTCAGATACTGCTTATTCACCGGTATTTTAACGCTGGATAACGGGCTCGTTTCGTCTGCCATGCCGATGATTGTGAGCAATTTTCTGTACGGCGCACCCTAAATTATCACTTTCCCCGCCGTCGCACTCTCCCGCGCCGGCAACGCGTACTGCTCGCCCCAACTCGCCGGCGGGTTCAGCGGCGGGCGGAGTATTTCGTATTATACCGTCACGTGCAACTTCGAGCAAAAAATTGGGCGGCTCAACTCTTTGGCTCATTGCTCAATTGGCGCAATTGGCGTACCGGCTCATTGCCTTTCCCACACCTGCACCCAACCATCGTTGCCTGCCGACACGAGCAAACGCTGGTCCGCGCTAAACCGAATCGTCGCGACGCTCGCCGTGTGCCCCGCCAACGTTTGGCGCAAAACTCCGGCGCGCGCATCCCACACCTTGAGCGTGCCATCCGCGTGTCCCGCCGCCAACCAATTTCCGTCGGGACTGAACGCCAACTGGGTCGCGCGGCTGGTCACGTCGGGCAACGCGAATTGCAACGCACTTGCGCGCACATCCCACACTTGCACGCCGACGCGCGGCGAATCTATTCCCACCGCGACACGCGCGCCATTCGGATCGAGCGCGAGACTCGATGCAAACGCGTTCGGATTCGCCAGCGTCGCCAGCAGGTTACCCGTTTGCGAATCTAGCACGACGACGGTTGCATTGCCGCGCAAACACGCCTTGTCCTGTGCGACGACTGCGGCAATGCGTTGATCCGGCGTGATGGTGAAAAATTCGATCCCAGGTTCGCGCAACTGCCACCGCGGTTCGCTGTTTGCCGGGAGCGCAACATCCCAGCCCGCCAAGCGAAATTGGTTGCCGCGCCCGCACGAATCGAAAATGCTTTGCGTGCTCAGCACAATTTGCTCCGAGGCAAACGCGCGGAGCGCTGTGCTCCAGGGATACGAGTCGCGCGTGGATACGAGCGCGCCGGTTTCGACGTTCCACACGCGCAGGTCACTGTTCGCGGCGGGACCCGAGCCGGTAAAACTCTTGACGCCGGTGGACGCGAGCAATTTGCCGTCGCGGCTAAAAACCAAACTGAGAATTTGCCCCGTGTGTCCTTCGAGTTTGCGAATCGCGTTGCCGGTTGTCGCGTCGCGCAATGTAATGCTCGAACCATCACTTGCGGCTGACGCGACGAACCGCCCATCGGAACTCGTCGCCACGCGCGCCCAGGTTCGCGCGCCCTCTTGCGTTTGTCCCGGCTCCAATGTCGCCACGCGTTCCGCCTCGCGCAATTTCCACAACTCTGTTGCCGTGCCCACATCCCAGGTGATCACCCGGCTGGCGTTGGCGGTGAGCAACGCCTGGCGAGCCGTTGGGCGCGCACTGTTGAACGTGGCGAGTGCGCTCCCAGTTTCGACATCCCACAGCCGCGTCGTGTTCCATTGATCGTCCGACACGAGCGTGCGGTTGTCCGCGCTAAACGCGAGCCGATGAATCTGCCCGCGATGCCCCTCGAATGTGAAACGCGTTTTGCCCGACGCGATTTCTTGCGTGATGATCGCGCGCGCGCTTGCGCTGAACGCGAGCAGGCGGCTGTCGGGGCTGATCGCAAAATCGAGAACGGAGCCGGCAATGTCGAACGCGCGCACGAGTTTCAAAACGGCGTCCCACAACCACAACTTGGCGCGCCCGTTGCGATCCGTGCCCGACACGGCTAGCCATTTGCCGTCGGGACTGTAGGCAATTTTGCGTACGAACGAAACATCGCTCAACGTTTGCAAAACGCGCGCCGAACCGATCGCCAAGATCTGCACGCCGGCGGAATCACCCAGCGCGAGTGTCTGACCATTCGGGCTGAACGCGGCGGCGTCCGCAAAAATTTTGCCGGGCAAGGGCATCGCCGCGTCGGTTGCCAGGTTCCACAGTTGCGGCGCGCTTGCGCCGAATACGATCATGCGCCGGTCGGCGCTCACTGCCAGCAAACCACCTTCGAATGTGCGAAGCGGTTGCCCGGTGTCGAGATTCCATATTTGCGCGCGCGCGGTTGTGCCTGTCACGAGCGATTTGCCGTCCGCGCCAAACGCGATCAGGTCGCTGGCGGTTACGCCGGTTAGCGCGCGAATCGGCTTGCCGCTCGCCACGTCCCACAATTCGACCGCGCCTGCCGCGCAATTTTCTTCGGGACACTGAATTGCGGCGAGCCGGGTCCCGTCGGGGCTGAACATGACCCGCGCGATCCACGCGCGCCTATCGAACGCGCGGAGTGGTTGCCGCGTTTGGGCGTCGTACAGCGTGATGCCGGTGGAACTGGCAACCGCGAAAAATTTGCCGTCGGGCGTCCACGCAATTTGCGTGACGATACTTTCGCCCAAGCGTGCGAGCAGTTTGAAACTTGCGGCGGGCGTTGCCGTTGGCGCGGGCAATGGCGCAGAGGGTGATGCCGTTGGCGCGGCAAGTGTGTTGGGCGCGCTAACAACCTGGGACGATTGACACGCCGCGAGCGCAAGCAGAATGACGCACCCGACCAGCCCGGCGTGTGCGCGCGTGATTCGGAAAGGTACAGCGTTCATTTCAAATACTGCTCGTCCACCGGCACCTTCATCGCCGTTGACAGCGCGTTCGTCTCGCTCGCCATGCCGATCACCGCGAGCAGTTCCGCGTACTGCGCGTCGGTCATCCCTTTGGCGCGCGCCGATGCGGTGTGCGAGTGGATGCAGTAATCGCAGTTGTTCGCAACCGACACCGCAATGTAAATCATCTCTTTCGTCAGCGAGTCGAGCGCGCCCGGTTGCATCACCTGTTTCAAATCGTCCCAGGTGCGCTTGAGCGTCGCCGGCTGATTGGCGAGCGCTTTCCAAAAATTGTTCACGTCCGGCACGTTCCGCGTGCGCTTGATGTCGTCGAACACCGCGCGCACTTCGGGCGACGCGTCTGCGTACTCGATGAGTGAAACAGTTACCATTGTTTCCCCTATTCTGTTTTGGATAACTTGATCGTCACGTCCGTCGGCAAGGCAAGCCCGGCTTCGATCTCGACCGCTTTGATGATGCCGACCGGCACGGGGCACGCGGCGTGCGTGCAGAACTGCGCGCCTTTTTGTAGCGTTTCCGGCATCGCGCGCCGAAACGAAATTTCCTTGTATGGATTGACCTGTTTCAATTCTTGTGCCAAACGTTGAATGGCTTGGCACTCGCTGGTGATGGCAAGTTTGCACACGGTGCCATCCATCGTCGCTTCGACGGTCGCGGCAAAGCCACAGTTGCCGGGAAATATTTCTGCTTTTGCCAAAGATGCCTCCACCTGAAAATAGATTTGCGGGCGCGATCAATCCGGCGTTTATTTCAACAGCCGATAATAAAACGCGCTAGCATCCCGCGCACCGTTCGCGCTCTGCGCGTATTCGGGAATGATGCCGGCGCGCACGTAACCCAGTTTGGCATACAATGCTTCGGACGGATCGCCAGCGCGCGTATCAAGCACGAGTGTCGTGCGCTGGGCGCGCATGGCTTTGCGTTCGAGCGCGCGCATCAATGCTGTGCCAATGCCTTGCCGCCGATGCGCGGTATGCACGAGCAGTTTCATCACCTCGGCGCGATGCAAGCCGTTCTGCCGCGTGCACAAATCCAACTGCACCGTGCCGACGATTTGCGAATCGTTCCGCGCGACGAGCAGGATGCGCGATTGCTTGGCGGTGGCGCGCGCCACATCCGTCCAGTACTCGCGCGCGAGTTGTTCGTCGAGCGGCGGCAGAAAACCGACCGACGCGCCGGCATCCACCACGTCGCGCAGTAACGCAACGAGTTCCGGCAGTGCGGCGTGCGTTTGCATTTCGGTGAGAGGTTGGATCGGGTTCATCAAACCAAGTCCGCACGAGCATAGGTTTTCGATCGTGCGTGCGTCGCATTCTTGCGAATGCGCCATTCGCGCGGTGCGAACCGAGATTCCGCAAGCCAATCAAACACGCGCGTGCGATGCGATGCGCGCATTTCAATTGTATCCGTTCCCGCCGCGACGGGATACGCTTCAGTGTAGCCACCTAACCTGGCGTAAAAGACATTGTTCGAATGCGGCAGATAAATCGCGCCCTCTAACAATTCATCTGCGCCGCGCAAACGCGCTGGCGCATTTGCCATTTGCGCGCGGAACATCGCACCCATGCCATCCTCAAAGCGAATGGATGTGGGGATACTCGTATCCATTTCTGTTCGACCCCAAGCATACGGTGTTTGAAAAAACGCGCGTTCGGCAAATGCCAGCACGCGCGACGAATTGAACGCCTGAATCAAGTACACGGCGCTGGGCACATTTTCTCCGGCGTGTTGGCACACCGCGAGTGAGATGACAAGTTCGCGCACCGGCAAACCGCTCCAGATGAATCGCGTCGCGCTGATCAAAATTTGCGCCGCGCCGTCCGCATCATAGGGAAGCAAGTTTTCCGATTTCAACCGCGCGCGCCAGAAATCCAAATCGGCAAAACCAAACAGCAGGACTTCTTGAACGTTTTCGATGCGGGCGATGTGTGGTGGTTGAAAATTCTTTACCATCTAGATCACCTGGTCGTGTTTGCCCGCTAGCTGCCGGAACAACTCGGTTTGCCCGACGTGGTACGTTTCGTGAAAGTACAAAAAGAACACGCGTTGCGCAACCGTCATCGTGCGATTGTTGCCGACGGTAATCGCGCGCGCCCATGCCGCGTCGTCCGTTTGCGCGAACGCGGCGGTGAGCGCGTCTTGGGTCCGATCAAGCCACGCCAGAATTTCGGCGAGTTGCATCGTCGCCGGCTCGACTTGTTTCATTGGCGCTGTGCCGCGCTGGTAACGCGCGCGCGCTTCGCCGAGCGTTGGCGCAACGCCGAGTAAATCGAGAATGCGGTCGCGGTTTTCGGCGATGTGTCCCAACACCCAGTTCAAACAGTTGCCGCCGAATGGCGGCTGGATCAAACTGTCCGCGTGAACCAAGTCTTTCGTTTGCATTTTGACGATGCTAACATTGCGCGCGAACGCTTCGCTCAAATCGTTTGAATTGATCATTTGTCTCCTCCGCGCCTTTTCGCTTGTCGCCCAAATCAAAAATCAAAAATCAGAAATCCCCTACGCGTCCACCGGCTTGCGCGGCTCCGCTTTGCCCACTGTCTCGCCGAGCAGAACCGATTTTTGATATGCCGCCCACACCGCTTTCGATAACACCGTGCGGAGCGATCCCTTTTCCATTTGGTAGATCGCTTCCGCCGACGTGCCGCCCGGCGACGTGACCATGTTTCGCAATTCCGCCGGGTGCTTGCCGGTTTTTTCGGCGTACAACACCGAACCGCGCATCGTTTCGATCACGAGATCGTGCGCTTGCTCGCGCGAGAAACCCAGGTGGACTGCCGCGTCAATCAACGCTTCGAGAACCAGGAAGGTGTACGTGGGTCCCGTGCCGCTAACCGCCGTCGCCATATCCAAATATTTTTCTTCGTCCACGAACATTTCCTTGCCGAGCGATTCGAACACGGCGCGCGCTTGCTCGCGTTGCGCCGGACTCACCTGTGCCGTCGCCGTCCACACCGTGATGCCCGCGCCGATTTGCGCCGGCGTGTTCGGCATCGCGCGCACAACCGCCGGGTGCCCCAGCCCTGCGTTCAACGTGGCGATGCGCCCGCCGGCGATAATCGAAATGGCGAGTTGCTCCGCGTGTAACTGGCTTTTGAGTTCCGGCAAAACACGCGTCAACACCTGGGGCTTGATGGACAGCACGACGACTGCGCCGGCGTGCGCCGCCTCGCGGTTGTCCGCTGTCACACGAACGAAATAGCGCGCGGCAAGTTCGGCGCGCCGTTTATCGCGCGGCTCGCTCACGGTAATATGTTCCGGCGCAACGGTCTGCCGGCTCAGCAAACCCTGGATCATTGCTTCCGCCATCACACCGCCGCCGATAAATGCTATTGTGCCCAATTTGATTTCAACCATGCCGGCTCCTAAAATACAAGGATGAAGGATGAAAAAGAAAATCCGTCTGGCTCTCTTTCATCCTTCATCCTTTCTTGGTCAATCTTTATTTCAATTCTAAACTGCGTTCGCCCACGATCTTTTTCGCCAGCGCGCTAAACGTGGCGAGTGGCATCGCCTTCAGGTCTTCGCCGGAGCGAAGCCGCACGGCGACGGCGTTCGCTTCCGCTTCCTTGTCGCCGATGACGAGGATGTACGGAATCTTTTGCATTTGCGCGTCACGGATTTTGGCGTTCATCCGGTCGGCGCGGTCATCAATCTTGACGCGCAAACCCTCGGCATTGAGTTGCGCGGCGACGCGGCGCGCGTACTCGACGTGGCGATCCGCAATCGGCACGAGCATGGCTTGCGTCGGCGCGAGCCATGCCGGGAACGCGCCGGCAAAGTGTTCGAGCAAAAAGCCGACCATGCGCTCGTGCGTGCTGAGCGGCGCGCGATGAATGACGAGCGGCATTTCTTCTTGCCCGTGCTTGTTGATGAACTTGAGATCGAAACGCAACGGCTGGGCGAAATCTACCTGGTTTGTCGCCAGCGTAAACTCGCGCCCAATCGCGCTCCAAATCTGCACGTCAATTTTGGGTCCGTAGAATGCGGCTTCGCCCGGCACCTCGACGAAATTGATCCCGCCGTGAATCATTGCGCGGCGCACCATCTCTTCGGTCTTTGCCCACAGCGCGGGATTGTCCACGTACTTTTTGCCCAAGCCCTCGGCGCTGTGCGTGCTGAAACGCATCACGTACTTGTCAATCGCAAAGAGTTTAAAGTATTTCAAGTAGAGATCGATCACGCCCATAAACTCTTGCTCGAACAATTCCTCGGGCACGTAGAGGTGCGCGTCGTTCATTTGCATAAAGCGCACGCGCATCAAGCCGAACAGTTCGCCGGATTTTTCATAGCGGTAGCAGGTGCCGTACTCGGCGAGGCGCAAGGGCAGGTCGCGGTAACTGCGCGGCACAGCGGCGAAAAGTTTGTGGTGCATCGGGCAGTTCATCGGTTTCAAGTAATAGCGCGCGCCTTCGAGTTCCATCGGCGGGTACATACTTTCGGCGTAGTACGGCAAGTGCCCGCTTTTCAAAAAGAGCGCCTCTTTGGTGATGTGCGGCGTGCGGACGCGCACATAGCCGGCGTTGTGCTCCATTTCCTTCGCCAACGCTTCGAGTTCTTCGATCAACACACCGCCGTTCGGCAACCACAGCGGCAAGCCCGGTCCCACTTCTTCGTCAAGGATGAAAATTTCCAACTCTTTGCCGAGTTTGCGATGGTCGCGCTTTTTCGCTTCTTCGAGCCGCCACAGGTAATCATCCAGTTCTTTTTTCGATTCCCAGACTGTGCCGTAGATGCGCGTGAGTTGCGGGTTCTTTTCATTGCCGCGCCAGTACGCGCCGGCAATCGAAAGCAGTTTGAGCGCGTCCACCGGAATTTCGCCGGTGTCCGCGGCGTGGGGACCCCGACACAAATCTGTGAACGTCGCGTGTGTGTACGTCGAGACGCTCGCGGCGGCGTTCGCGCCGGCGTTGCCGTGCTCGTCCATCTCGCCGGCGGCAAGTGCGTTGATCTGTTCGACCTTGAAGGGCTGATCGCTAAATTGCGCGCGCGCCGCGTCAATGTCCAGCTCGGCGCGTTGGAACGCGTGCTTGCCGTGCAAGATCGCCTTCATCCGCGCTTCAATCGCCGGCAGATCGTCCGTCGTGATCGGGCGGGGCAGTTGAAAATCGTAATAAAAGCCGTCGTCAATTGCGGGGCCAAAACCCAGTTTTGTGCCCGGGTACAATTCCAGCACTGCCTGCGCCATCACGTGCGCGGCGGAGTGACGGAGGGCGTGCAATTTTTCATCCATGTTGAAATCTCCGATTGACCACCCAGGTGGTCGCTAAAGTTCTTGTCCAAATAAAAATTGTGCCATCAGTCGCATACATGGTCATGGCGACCACCTCCCTTCACGCAAGGAATGAGCCAATACGCCAGTCCGAATCATTGACTATTGGTTCATTGGTCATTGACGCATTGCGTTCAGTCTTCTTTTTCAACCGTAAAAAATTCGCCGGTTTCGACGAGCATGTATGTTTCGAGGTACGCGGTCGCGTCATCGTGCTTGGCGACGCGGACGGCGATGCCGCGATTGCTCGCCGCGGCAGTTAGTTCCGGCAGTTGCATCAGCGTGCGTTGAATCGAGAGAAACCGAATCA
>CAIKBD010000159.1 GCA_903825565.1 uncultured Anaerolineales bacterium
CGCGCCCCCCCGATGTCGCCGTCAAGCCGCGCGCCACCGCCACTGCCGCGCGCCCGCCCGCGCCCAAAGGGTTCATCGCCTACCACTGGAACGACAAGGGGATTGATCGCGCCGCGATGTTGAACATCGAAACCAAAGCGGCGTACCCGCTGATCGACGTGGGTCCCGTGTTGGACTTGGTCGAGTACACCGACGCGCCGCTCATCGCTTGGTCGCCCGACAATACGAAACTCGCGTTCGTCGCCACGCGCGCGCTCGGCGAAACCAACTCGCTGAAATTGTACGACACGCGACTCAACACGATCAACGGCATTTTTTCCGGCGACACCGGCGGCGGCTTGTCCAGCCCCACGTGGTCTGCCGATGGTAAACAGATCGCGGTGATTCGCCTGAACGGCAACAAGCAAAATTGGACGGTCACGATCATCAACGCCGACGGCACGCCGTGCTTTGAAAATACGCAGTGGTGCGACGTGCGCCCCAGCGCGCCGAACGAACAATTTCGCGGCGGCTTGAATTGGTCGCGCACCGGCATCTTTGCGCTCGCCAGCAACAGCACCGGCAAGAGCGATGTATTCTCGCTGAACCGAGATGGTAGCGGCTGGCGCAATCTCACGAATCACATCGAAGATGACACCGTGCCGGCGTGGAGTCCCGACGGCAAAACGCTCGCGTTCGTGTCGCGGCGCGACGGGCGCGGCCAAATCTACGTGATGAACGCCGACGGCACCGGCTTGCGACGCGTGAGTCAGGGCACGGGCAACAATGACGTGTCGCCGACCTGGTCGCCGGACGGCAATTGGATCGCGTTCACGTCCACGCGCGCCGGCGAAACCGATCTGTATCTGATGGACAAGTTCGGCAATTACGTACAACGTCTCACGACCGTAGGCGCGGATCATCCCGCCTGGTCGCACTAGAGCAACGGAACGTGCGCCGGCGTCTCGCCGCAAAGCGAGGCGTCGGCGCGCGCGCTATTCAACGCGTATGACCTCTCACCCGCGCACGACTTTTCCTTCGGCGATCATTCTCACGCTGATCTCGTTCAGCGTGTTTCTTGGCGCGCTCGATCTCACCGTCGTCTCGACAATCCTGCGTCAAGTGATCTATGATCTCGAAATTCCGTTTCCGAGTGGAATGAATGAAGCGGCGTGGATCGTCACCGGCTACTTGCTCGCCTACACCTTGACGATGCCGGTGATGGGACGGCTATCCGATCTCTACGGTCGCCGTCGCGTGTTTCTCATCTGCCTTGCCGTGTTCGTGCTCGGCTCGCTAATTGTCGGCGTCGCCAATTCGCTCGGCGTGATGATCGCCGGGCGCGTGGCGCAAGCGTTGGGCGCGGGCGCGCTCGTGCCGGTGGCGATGGCGGTCATCGGCGATGTGTTCCCGCCGCACCAACGCGCCATCGCGCTCGGCATCCTGGGTGCGGTAGACACGGCGGGCTGGGTCGTCGGTCCCTTGTACGGCTCGTTAATGGTCACGCAATTCGATTGGCGTTGGATCTTTTTTATCAACGTGCCGTTTGGCGTCGTCGCCGCACTGCTCGCGTGGATCGCGTTGCGCGATCTCGATCAGCCGCTGGCGGCGGCGCGGATGGATTACCTCGGCGCACTTTTCCTCAGCGTCGCGCTCGCCGCGTTGAGCATCGCGCTCACCGGCGAATCGTCCGCCGCCTCGTCGAATTTTGCGGCGGCGAGCGCAGCCAGCGGCGGCGGTTTGTCGCCGCACGCGCCGATCCTGTTCGCCGTCTGTCTCGGCGCAAGCGGTTTATTCGTGTGGCGCGAAATGCGCGCGCGTCAACCGTTGATCGATCTGATGCTGTTTCGCAATCTCACGTTCAGCGCGGCGTGCCTCGTCAACCTGCTCGTCGGCGGCGCGCTGATCGCGGCGGTGGTGGATGTGCCGCTCTACGTCAACACGGTCATGTTGCTCGCGCGCGGATTCACGCCCGCGCAAGCCGATTTGCACAGCGGCGTCATCCTCGCCCTGCTCACCTCCGCGATGGTGCTTGCCGCAATGTTCGGCGGCTGGTTGACCGCACGCACAAGTTATCGGTTGCCCGTCTTGTTCGGCTTGGTCGTCGCCGTGTGCGGCTTTGGCTTGCTGAGTCAGTGGGGCGCGACGCTCGCCGACGCGACGCAAGCGCGCGATCTGATCGTGTGCGGCATTGGACTGGGCGTGGTGATCGCGCCGATTGCGACGGCGGTGATCAACAACGCGCCGGCGCAGCAACGCGGCGCGGCGTCCGCGCTCGTGTTGATCTTGCGCTTGATCGGCATGACGCTCGCCTTGTCCGCGCTGACGACCTGGGGCGTAACACGGTTCGACGCGCTCACGCGCGCCACGCCGCTATCCGCGTTCACCGCCGATTTTGTCACGCGGATTTCGGCACAAGTGATGGGCGAAATTTTCGCACTCGCGGCAATCGCGTGCGCGGCGGCAATCTTGCCGGCGATTTTATTGCGGCGCGCAACGACGCCGCTTGAACGCACCGTGCATAGTTGGTGGTAAAATTAGCGCAGAGGCGCAAACGCCCAGCGTCGTCTCTGCCGCCTCAAGGAGGACAAGATGCAAGGATCAAGTTCGGAAAAAACATCGGGGTCTGGAGCCAAAATCTGGACGATCATGCTCGCCGGTTGCGTGATTCCGCTGTTGCTCTTGCTGTGCTGTATCGTCGGTGTCGTCGGCGTGTATGTCGTTTCGCCGCAAACGCTGGAACCGGTGCTCGCAGTCCTGGGTTTCACCGCCAAAGCGCAAGCCGCGCAATTTGCGCCGGATAAAGCGCCGCTATTTTTCGCTATGGATGTTGAACTCAAGCAAGCCGTCAACTTTCAGCGCACGTGGGGGCTGTACGAAAAGAATGTGCAGGCGCAAACCAGCTTGGAAAATTTCCGCAAGGAATTTCGCAACACGTTCAGTTGCGATTTCGACGCGGACGTTGCGTCCTGGTGGGGTCCCGACGCCGCGCTCTTTTTGACCGACGAGGCGAATTTGAATTTGCAGACAACAAGCACGCCGCGCGGCGGCACTACGCCAACCCCAACGCCGAATGCCGTCTTTGCTCTCGGCGCACGCGACACAGCCAAGGCGCAAGCCGCACTCGCCAAATGCGTGCGCAAGCAAACCGTCAAGGGCGATGAAACGTACAAAGGCAATAAAGTGACGCTGTACAGCGACGGGAGCGCCGCCGCGGTCGTCAGCAAGTACGTGCTGGTGGCGACGACGCCAACGGCGTTGCACACGGCAATTGACGCGCAACGCGGCGATGTGAAATCGCTCGCCAACCACGACGCGTACAAAGCGATGATCGCCCGCTTGCCGGCAAGCCGCGTGGCAACGCTGTACGTGCAGTTCGCGCCCTGGCTCACGGCGGCAAGCCGGATGCAAACCGGCGTGCAACCACAATCGCTCGCGCAACTCGAAGCGTACAAAGGCGCGGGCATGTCGCTGGCGTTCGAGCCGAACGGCGCGCGGATGGATTTCGTCGCCACGTTCGATCCGGCGAAATTGCCGCAGTGCCAACAACAGTTGCTGACGCAAATGGTCAACCCCAACGCCGCGCTCAAAGCAACACCGGCGAACGCGTACCTGTACTCGGGCGGCGCAAATCTCAAGAGCGTGTGGGATTGCGCGCTGACCCAACTCGACGCGACCGCGAAGAAACAAATGGACGATACGTTCGCGTCGCTCAACAAGCAAATGGGCGTGGATGTGAACGCGGACGTGCTGAGTTGGATGACCGGCGAGTACGCGTTGGCAGTAACGCCGGCGCAACCGATTTCGCGCGGCGTGCCCGGTGTAGGTATTTTGGCAATGATCGAAGCGAAGGATCAAGCGTTGATCAATTCTAAAATGACCAAGATCGTCGGCGCGCTCGGCAAGCAAGGTCTCGTCGCCAAAGATCAAAACGTGCAAGGCGTGCCGATGAAAGTGATCGCGCTCGGCGCGACAACCGCACCCGGCACGCCGGCCGCCGGGTACGGCATCGTCGGCAACTGGTTCGTGCTCGGCGGTCCCCTCGACGCGTTGAGCGCCGCCGTGGACGCGCCCAAGAGTCCGCTCGCCAACGATGCGACGTTCCTCGCCGTGCAAAAAATTCTGCCGGCGAAAAACGCCGGCTATGGCTACGCCAACGTCACCGCCATCGAAAAAATCATCGCCGAGACGTTGACCGGCACGGAACGCACGAATTATCTCAAGGACGGTCAACCCTGGCTCAAACCAATCAAGGCAATGGGCTGGGCAACCGAAACTGGCAAAGCCGATAGCGTGGCGGGCACATTCTTTCTGTACATGCCGGGCGAGTAGCCGCCAAAGTTTTTCGAGATCACATGATTTGACGCCCGTGAGATTCTGTGTTATAAGCCCGGCAGGGTGGAGGTTCGAAATGTCCGCGCCAGTTGTGCGATGGCAATTCACAACGTCCGATTACCAAAGCATGATGCGCTACGGAATTCTCACCGAAGAGGATCGGACGGAACTCATCAGCGGCGAGGTGCTCGCAATGTCTCCGATTGGCAGTCGGCACGCGGCGTGCGTCAATCGTTTGACGCACTGGTTCACAACGAAACTGGGCGCGCGCGCTATCGCCAGCGTCCAAAATCCGATTCACATCAGCGCGCGTTCCGAGCCGCAACCCGATCTCGCGCTCTTGCGCCCGCGCGCCGATTTCTACGCCGACGCGTTGCCCGAACCGGCGGACGTGTGGCTCGTGATCGAAGTCGCCGATACGTCCGTCGAATTTGATCGTGAGACGAAACTGCCGCTCTATGCGCGCGCGCACATCGCCGAAACCTGGCTCTGGGATTTGAGCGCGCACCGCTTGCTCGTGTTCACCCACCCGACGACGGACGGGTACAGCGCGATGCGCCAGTTGGGACGCGGCGAATCTATCGCGCCGCAAGCGTTTCCCGATCTGGAAATCGCCGTGAGCGAAATCCTGGGATAACCTTTTACGCTCGGCAGTACCTTTTCAATTTCAAAACCAAAACCGCGCGCACGTTCAGCGCGGTCGGCGAGCCATGCAGGGAAAGCCGGTGCAATTCCGGCGCTGTCCCGCAACTGTAAGCGAGTCCGTTAATCAAACGACTCACAAGCCAGAGTACCTGCCTCACCGGCGAATGTGATCCGTAATCACATTCGCATTTCCGCGCAACCTTCGCGAGAAAGGTGGCAGGAGGAATGAATGTTCGTTCAATCCCCTTGTCGAAAAGGCAAGGGGATTTTTGTTTGACTATTTTTTGAGAGGGAGGTTCAATGAAGACCCAAAAGTTTTTCACCCCACTGATCGTTTTCGCGCTACTGCTCGTGGCGATCAGCGCGTGCGCTACGCCCACGCCAACTCCTGTTCCACCCACACCGTTGCCGCCGACGATCACGCCGACGCCCGCGCCCACCGCGACACCCACGCCTACCGCCACGCCCACGCCTGTGCCCCTCGTGATCACCGATAGTGCGAATCGCAAAGTGACTTTGCCAACCTTGCCCCAGCGCATCGTCTCGCTCGCGCCCAGCACCACCGAAATCGTGTTCGCGCTCGGCTTGGGCAAACGCGTCGTCGCCGTAGATAAAAATTCCGATTACCCGGCAGACACCAAAGACTTGCCCAAGATTCAAATGATCCCGGTCAACTTTGAGCAAGTCGTCGCGCTCAAACCCGATCTCGTGCTTGCTGCGGCGATCACCAAAGCGGACGACATCAAGAAAATGGAAGAGTTGAAACTGAACGTGCTCGTTGTCGGCTCCAAAGCGACGACGTTCGACAACATCCTCGCCGACATTCAAATGGTCGGCAAGGCGACGGGCACAGAAGCGCAAGCCAAAACGATCACCGACGCGATGAGCCAAAAACTCGCCGCGCTCAAAACGAAAATGGCGACGGCGCAAAGCAAGCCCAAGGTGTACTGGGAAATTGACGCGACCGACGCGGCGAAGCCGTACACGCCCGGACCGGGATCGTTCATTCACGAATTGATCGCGCTCGCCGGCGGCATGAACATCGCCAGCAACGCGCCATCACCCTGGGTGCAGATCAACGTCGAGGAAGTGATCTACGCCAACCCCGACGTGATCATCATGAGCAACGCGGCGTACACCACGCCCGACTCGCTCAAAGCGCGCAAGGGCTGGAACCTGATCAAGGCGATCAAGAACAACCAAGTTTTCCCGATTGACGAAAACGTCGTCAGCCGCGCGGGTCCGCGCGTGGTGGACGGCTTGGAAGCCGCCGCAAAATTGATTCACCCGGAATTGTTCAAATAGCCAAACGGGGCGCGCCGTGCGCGGTGCGCCCCTACGAAAGTGTTATGCGTCGTTCATTCCCATTCATCCTGCCCTTGTTGCTCGCCGCGCTGATCGCGGCAATCCTGATCGCCGTCTCCCTCGGCACCGTTGCGATCCCGCCGGGCGAGATTGCCGCGATTGTCTGGCAACACGCATTCGGCGTTTCGTTCGGCGCGCCGGCGAACGAAATGTACGACGCGATTGTGTGGCAATTGCGTTTGCCGCGCGTGTTCGCCGCCGCGCTGGTGGGTGCCGCGCTCGCCACCGCCGGC
>CAIKBD010000160.1 GCA_903825565.1 uncultured Anaerolineales bacterium
GCCGCCGCCGCGCGTTTGAGGGCAACCTCGGCTTCCTCCAATGCTTTGGCGCTCGACGTGATGTTGTCGTACAAACCCTTGACGGCATTGGCTTGCGCCGAACCATCCGGATGACAACTACCACATTGCCGCGTGCTGTTGCCCGCAAACATATCATCGCTCGGCGTCATCACGTCGTAACGACCGTGACAGGTAACGCATTTGGGTGTCCCCGGTTTATCGTTGGCGTGAACGCTTTGCAAATAATATTGCTGGGTTGCCGTATGACACGAGCCACAGACGTTTGCCACTTCGTTGAAACCCGGTGGCGCAGCGCCGTGCGTGCCGTGACACGTCGCGCAACTCGGCGCACGCATATCTTGTTTGTCTAACAAGGCATGCCCATGAACACTTTGCACGTACAACGCAAACTGATTCGTCGGAATATGATAGCCCTTCATGTACTCGGCGTTGCCGTGACACGATGCGCACAACGCCGGCACATTTAACGCGTACACTTTGGCAGTCGGGTCATCCGTTTTTTTCGTCGCGTGCGATTCGTGGCACGTGGCGCACGTGGCAACCTTCATATCACCCTGCGCGAGTTTTTGACCATGCACACTCGTCAAGTACTTGGCGTACTGATCGGTCGGCACATCGTACTGGCGCATCGCTTCGATACGGGCATGACAACTCGCGCACAACGCCGGAATGTCTACAAGCTTGGGAACGCCAACGTAACCGGCACTGAGCGCATGCGCCGTCGCCTTGTCAGCTTTGGTCGCGTCGCCACCGTGACAATCGGCACACGTCACATTCCGTTCGGCGTGAATGCTTCCCTTCCAATCGTTGACCATCTGCACCGATTGACCAGTCTGGGTCGTGTGACAGGTTACACACGCATCCTGGGTAGCGCTCACCGCCGATTTGTGAATCACCGGCGTTGGGACAACAATTGGAATCTCTGTCGTGGAAGTTGCCGGTTGATGACAACCCTTGCACGTGGCAATTGTGCGACCCGCATGATTTGCCGGCACTTTGGTCGCGCCACCGATGCCGGTCTGGTGACATGCAAGACAGTTGTCACGATTTTGAAGTGGGTGGGGAATTTTCGGGATGCCGCCGGCGGCGGGCTTGGTTGCCGATGGCGTACCGCTCGCCGGCGCAGTCGTTGCACCGGGTTTCACCGCGCCGGGTTTGTGACACATCTGACACATTTCGTTTGTACGCCCCGTGTGATCCGCCGGAAATTTTGGCGCGCCACCCAAACCCGTCGCATGACAAACGGCACATTCGCCGCGCCCATCCAACGAGTGCGGAATGGGCGGCGGACCACCCTGTGCGCGAATCGTCGTGCTCGGCAAAATCACAAACAACAGAATGAGTATGCACAAGAAGGCGACCAGATTCCAGAAATGTTTCATTATCGGAACTCCGTGTGCGCGTGAACCATCTCGCGCATCGAGGCGTCTCAACTATATTGTCCCCAGAGCGTCAGCCCAATGAGAATAACGAGAACGCTGACAAGAATAATGAGCATCCGTGGACGTTGGCGTGCAGGACGTTTGGGACCACGATCCAAAAATGGCAGGAAAAAGAGCGCCGCCATCGCAATCCCAGGAATCACGATACCCAATAAACGCGGCGCATCCGCACCCAGGAAACTAAAAACCGCCGCAACCTTGAGAAATTGATAGACCGACAAAAAGTACCATTCGGGTTTGACGTGTTCCGGCGTCAACAAGGGATTCGCGCGATCTTCCAAGCCCGCCGGCAAAAATGCCGCTAGCGTAACGAGAATCCCCAGAATAACGTACCACGCGATCAATTCGCTCAAGACATAGTGAGGCCAAAATGGCAACAGGTTCTTGGGTTTAGATTTGTCGCTCATCATCCCTCCGTATTGTGCGGGTCGGCAAGACCTTGTTGGTGAATGATCAACAAATGGACGGCGAGCAAACCCAGGAGAGACGCCGGCAAGATCAACATGTGCACCCCCAGGAATCGCGACAAGGTCAATGCGCTCACCTCGGAGCCGGCGCGTAAAAAATCGCGCACTGCATCGCCGATCATCGGCACCGCCGA
>CAIKBD010000161.1 GCA_903825565.1 uncultured Anaerolineales bacterium
GCTGTTGGGCGGCGTCTTTACCGCCGGTTTCAGTCTTTCGTTTTTCAACGGCTTGCTCGAAATTTCGCCCGAACAAAATCGCGCGAGTTATATCGCCGCGTACAATTCGTTCGTCAACCTTGCGGCGTTCGCCAGCCCGATCTTGTCCACCTCGCTCACCTCGCTGTTCACCATTCCAGCGTTGTTGCTTTTTGGCGCGGGCTTGCGTTTGTTCGGCGCGTTAATGATTTGGCAACAACGCGTGTTGGTGAAAACCCGGTAGCCGTGTGCGAACCGTTTCGTTGCGATGCTTGGCGCAAGTTTCAACTCGGTGTATAATCGCCTCACCTCAAATTCACCCTCAAGGAGTTTCGATGAAGATTTTTATTTCCGCCGATATGGAAGGCGTGAGCGGCATCGTTCATTCCAATCAAACCGATTCGACGCACGACGAATATCAACGCGCGCGCCAGTGGATGCTCGGCGAAGTGAACGCGGCGGTCGAAGGTGCGTTGCGCGGCGGCGCGCAATCCGTCCTCGTGAACGATTCACACGGCTCGATGCGAAATTTGCCGATTGACGAATTGCACCCCGAAGCGGTCTTACTCAGCGGTTCGTTCAAGCCGTACTCGATGATGGCAGGGATTGACGGCGATTGCGATGCGGCGTTTTTCACCGGCTATCACGCGCGCGCCGGTTCATCGTTCGGCAATCTCGATCACACGTACTACGGACCCAACAGCGTGCAAGACGTGGCGATCAACGGCGTTCAAGTCGGCGAAACGGGGTTGAACGCTGCGCTCGCCGGTTATTTCGGCGTGCCGGTCGCGCTCGTCACCGGCGATCAAACCGTGTGCGCGCAGGCAAAGGAACTGCTCGGCGACGATCTCGAAGTGGCGGTGGTGAAGGAAGCGGTGGGGCGCGTTGCCGCGAAAAATTTGCACCCGACCAAAGCCCAGGCATTGATTCGCGCCGCGGCGGAGCGCGCCGTAAAAAAAGCGCGCGAGCCGTTCACGTTCAAAGCGCCGCTCACGTTGCGCCTCGCGCTCGCGCGTTCGTCGCAAGCCGAACGCTGTCTGCTGATGCCGAACGTCAAACTGGTGTCGCCGCGCGTCGTCGAGTTCAAGCACGAAGACTATGCGGTGTTGTTCAACGCGTTTCGCGGCTTGCTGATTCTTGCGGACGTGATCGCCTAACGCGCGGGCGGTGTGATGCAAACCTGGCGCAAGCATCTGATCGTCATCGGCGCGTACACGCTGATCGCCGTCGGCATGACGTACCCGCTCGGTGGAAATTTTGCGACGGCGATCCCCGGCGTCGAAGGCGACGCCGGCAGTTTTGTGTGGGCGCTCGGCTGGATGAAAACCGCGCTTGAACGCGGCATCAATCCCTTTCGGAGCGATTACGTTTTTTTCCCGCTGGGCGGTGCGACGCAAACGATGTGGGCGGTGTCGTTGATCGCGGCGCTTTCGATCCCGTTGCAAGCGGTGGTTGGCTTGATCGCGGCGCACAATCTTTTGTATCTCGCCGCGACGGTGCTGACCGCGTATGGCATGTTCCTGCTTGCCGATTATGTGTTGCGCGATGCGCCGTTCAAGTTGCCGCCCGCCAACCGCGATGCCCGCCCCTTGCCGCCGTTCCAAACCTTGCTCGTGGTGCAGTACGTCGTCGAAGCGCGACGCCGCGCGGCGTTGCGTTCGCCGCTTGCGCCATTCGTCGCCGGCGTGGTGTTTGCGTTCGCGCCGTTGCGCTTGGGGTACGGGCTGGCGTTTTTCAACTTGTTCAACACGCAACTGATTCCGTTCTACGCGCTCGCCTTGTTGCGCCTCCGGCGCGCGCCGACGTGGCGCACGGCGATCCTTGCCGGCGTGTTCCTGGGTCTGAACGCGTACATTGATTTTCAGATCGCCGCGTTCCTCATTCTGTTCACCGCGCTGTTCGCGGGCTATGCTCTGGTCGCGGAGCGTTGGGCGCGCGTGCCGCGCCTGATCGCCCGGCTCGGCGTGGCGGGGTTGATCGCGTTGGGCATCGTCGCGCCGATGCTCGGCATCCTCGCCGACGATTTCGCGCGCGAGGGCGGCAACTATATTCGCGTCTTTCCGCTCAAGTACTCGGCGGATCGCTCGTACGATCTGCTGGCGTTTTTCGTTCCGAATGCGCGCAGTACGGCTTACGCCAACGTGCCGTTGCAAATCGCCGGCATCAACGCGCCGACCAAGCCGAGCGATGTCAACGCGCTCTCGCCGGATCGCCAGGTGTTTTTCGGTTACCTGACGCTGGCGCTGGCGGCGCACGCCGTCTTTTGGAAATTTCGCCGCGCGTTTTTCTGGGCGCTCACCGCGCTCGTGTTCGCGCTGTTTGCGTTGGGACCCACGCTGCACATCGCGGGCGCGGATGTGAATGTCCCGTTGCCGTTTTTGCTCTTGCACGAAATTCCGATTGTCAACCACATTCGCATCCCGATGCGGTACGGCATCGTCGTGGTGTTTGCGCTGGCGGTGCTCGCGGCAATCGGCGTCGAAGACTTGCGCGCGCGGATTCAAAAGTCGAAAATCGAAAATCAAAATTCAAAATCGCTGTTCTCGCTTTTCGTTTTGGGTGGCGGCTTGTGGCTTTGCCCCATCCTGATCCTGATCGAGTCCGCTGTGTTGCCGTACCCGCTCCAACCTGTGCCGCTGCCGCGCGCGTACGAACAGATCGCGCGCGTGCCCGGCGATTTCACCGTTCTGGAAATTCCGACGTTCAATTGGCGTTTTGCCGCGGCGACCGAAATGTATCAGGCGATTCACGGCAAGCGCATCCTGCGCGCGTACACCAATCGCATCGCGCCCGGCGCGGCAGAATATTTCGGCACGCGCGGCACGCCCATCGTTGTGCGCTCGTTGCGAATGTTGGAGGGCGCGGAAAAGGGCGTGCTGACGCCGGACGAAATCGCCCAAGACCGGCGCGCGCGCGATGAGGTGGTGCGGTTTTACGATCTGCGGTACGCGGTGGTGCATCGCGCTTTTTTGAAACCGGCTGAAGCGGACGCGCTGGAAACGTACGTGCGCGACGTGCTGAACGCGCGTGTGTTGCTGGACGAGGGCGAGACGATCACGTATGAAATTCCGCGTCCGCCTGCCGAGGCGTTTGAGACGCGTATTGATCTGCGCGAACTGACCGGGCAAATGTACGCCGGGCGCGGCTGGCAGTTCGAGTATCCGCAAGCGAACTGGGACGGCAAATTCAATTTCGTGTGGGCGCGTGGCGCGCAAGCGGAAATTTATTTTCGCGCGGACACGGTTGCGGATCGCGCGCTAACGCTCTCGGCGCGCGCGGAGACGCCGCTCCGCGTGGGCGTCGCGCTGAACGGCGAGCGGATCGGCGAGATTGCGCTGACCGATGTGTGGCAAGACCAGCGCGTTGAGTTGCCGGCGCGCGCGCTCAAGCCAGGAATGAATCGTGTCGCGTTGCTGTTCGGCACAGAGTCGGACGAACTGGTCGGCGTGACGACGCTGCGGATCGAAAAATCCAAATGACGAGGAGGA
>CAIKBD010000162.1 GCA_903825565.1 uncultured Anaerolineales bacterium
CTGCGTTCTACTGATTCAACAGATACTCGTATGCGCTGAGCGCGGCTTTGGCGCCTTCGCCAATCGCCACCAACACTTGCTCGATGAACACGTCCGTCACATCGCCCGCCGCGAACACGCCCGGACATGACGTGGCACATTTGCTGTTGACAACAATGCGCCCGCTCGCATCCGTGATGCCCAAATCCGCCACCGCCTTAGACCCAGGATTCAGCCCAACCTCGATGAACAAGCCGTCCACCTCGATCTCTTTGCCGCCCACCACGATGCTGCCCACCGCTTGATCGCCCCGCACTTCTTGCAACGCCGCTTCATACACCTTGACTTTGGCGTTCGCGCGCAATTTCTTCCCAAGCGGCGAATCGCTCTCGCCCGCCTCCGGCAAAATCAGATGCACTTGCTTCGCGATCAACGCCATTTCCGCCGCCGCTTCCAGCGCGCGCTTGTTGCTCCCCACGATTGCCGGTTCCCGTTCGATGAACAGTTGCGCGTGGCTGATTGCCGAATACGACAACCCCTTCCCGATCAACTGCTTCTCGCCCGGCACGTCCAACCGCTTCGGCAACGCGCCCGTCGCCACAATCACCGCCTTGGCTTCGTAACGTTTGTTGCCCTGCGTCAACACCGCAAAGCCCTTGCCTTCCGCCACCACCTTCGTCACGCGATCCGTTTGGTGCGCGAATTGCAAATACTCGAGTTGGCGTTTGAACTTTTCAACCAGTTCGCCGCCCCGAATCACCTCGTGCCCTTCGTACCCTTTCATGTCAAACCCATACGCCGTCTTGCCACCCAGGTCTTCGCTGAGCAACAGCGTATCGAGTCGTTTATTCAGCGCATACGTCGCGGCAGTCAAACCCGCAGGCCCACCGCCGATGATGATCAGGTCATACATACCTTATCTCCTTTGAGTGAATCCATCAGTCAATCAGGTAACTGGGCAATCGGTAGACCCATCGCCCAGTCCCCAAACGCCCGATTACTTTTTCTTCGCCGGCTTTTTGGCTTTCTTCGCCAGCTTTTTCACCGCCGGTTTTGCCGCCGTCGCCTTTTTCACCGCGGCAGCCACTTTTTTCGACGGCTTGGGGGCTTGGCTTCCCTTAGGTAACTCAATATACCCCGTCGCCATCGCATCCTGCACCATCCCTCGCGCACGCAGGATCATCTTCTTCGCATGGGCATACTCTTGCTCAAACGTCACGTCCGTGATCCGCGCGATCCCTTGCTCAATCGCTTTCATCGCCACCGCCGCCGCTTCCCGCGGGAACACGTCAATGTCGTCCATCGTCGGCATGATGTAATCCGCGCGCAACCCTTTCTCTTCCGCCATCTTCGCCATCTCGACTGCCGCCGCGATGCACATCTCATCCGTGATCGTCTTCGCCCGCACATCCAGCGTCCCCCGGAAAATCCCCGGGAAACCCACCGAGTTATTCACTTGGTTCGGAAAGTCCGAACGCCCCGTCGCGACGACTGCCGCGCCCGCTTCTTTCGCGTCCCAGGGCCACATCTCCGGAATCGGGTTCGCGCACACGAACACAATCGCGTCGCTCGCCATTGCCGATACCCATTCCTTCTTAATCACATCGGGTCCCGGCGTCGAGAGCGCCACGCACACATCCACGCCGCGCAACGCATCTGCAATCCCGCCCGTCCGTTGTTCGGCGTTCGTGATGTTGCACAACTTCCACTTGTCCACATACTCCGCTTTCCGCAACTCGATGTCCGTGCGCCCTTTGTGCAAAATCCCTTTCGTGTCCACCATCGTGCACAGCGCCGGCGTCGCGCCACTCGCAAAGATCAAGCGGCTGATCGCGACGTTCGATGCGCCCGTGCCGATGAATGCGATTTTCACTTCGTCAATCTTCTTGCCCACCACCTTGAGCGCGTTGATGAGTCCCGCCAGCGTCACCGTCGCCGTCCCTTGTTGGTCGTCGTGCCAAATCGGAATTTCGCATTGTTCGCGCAACGTGTCGAGGATGCGGAAGCATTTCGGGTTTGAAATGTCTTCGAGGTTGACGCCCCCCAACCCAGGTTGCAACAGCTTCACCACTTCGATGATCTTGTCCGGGTCTTTGGTGTCGAGCATCAGCGGGAACCCGTCCACGCCGCCCAGATACTTGTACAGCAACGATTTGCCTTCCATCACTGGCATCCCAGCTTTGGGCCCAATGTCCCCCAGCCCCAGCACGCGCGTGCCGTCGCTGATGACTGCGACGGTGTTCCACTTGTTCGTGTGGTGATACACCAGTTCGGGGTCCGCTTGAATCGCGCGGCACGGCGCCGCGACGCCCGGCGTGTACCAAATCGCAAAATCGTTGAAATCGCGCACACAACATTTCAGCGTCGTTTCGATCTTGCCGCGATAAAACGGATGCAACTCCATCGCATCCGCGGCGGGCTTCTTCGCCTTTGCCAGCAGTTCGTCTTTCGTCGGTTGCTTTGCCATAAAAATCACTCTCCTCTGAGGGATTAGTCCACAGTTCACAGTCGCCAGTCAACCGCAAAAATACGGTTGACTGGTGACTGTCTCCTGGTGACTATTACACGTTCAGATACGCATCAGCGTAGATCACCTTGTTCAACAAAACCTGGATCGTTTTCCAGATGGCAATCTGCGCGGGGTCTTGCATGTCCACATCATCTGGGGTCACTTCTTCGCCAGCGGCAGTGCGGTCATGCAGGGTCAGCACCAGTTTACCCACCGGCGTAGATTCGTCGCGGTCTTCGACGATGCGAATAAATTCTTTCAACTGTTTGTCGAGCGGATCGGCAATCGCCATGTCCAAGCCCACCGCCATCAGCATCACCATGTACGTGCGATTGATCAGCGGGCGCATTTCGGGCGGAACTTGGTTCGAGACGTTCGACAAGCCAGCGTTCGTGAGCAGAGGCAAACCGGATTGCTTGAGAATCCGCACCGCTTCGACGCACTGCGGCACAAATTCTTGGCACCCTTTCACCGTGAGCACGAGCGGGTCTACGATGAGATGTTCGAGCGGCACGCCGACTTCTTCGCAGCGCGGCACGAGTTTTTCGAGCGCGAGCGACACGCGCGCCTCGGCGCTGACCGGGATGCCTTCCTTCGCCATCGTCAAGCCGACCAATTTCGCGCCATACTCGGCGGCGACGAGCGGCACCGCTTCCAGCCGTTCGGCTTCGGCGGAGGTCGAGTTGATGATCGCGCGCCCGCGCGGAATTTTCTTCAACCCGGCTTTGATCGCTTCCAGGTTCGTCGTGTCGAGCGAAAGCGTGAAATCGCTACCGACCGCTTCTTGCACCACTTCAACCAGCCAAGGCACGACCTCGGTGCCGGCTTTTTTCTGCGGGCCCACGTTCAAGTCGAGCGCGCTTGCGCCGTTCTGCATTTGCTTGCGCGCCAAGTCTACGAAGAACGCGCCGTCGCGCGCCGCAATCGCTTCCTTGACTTTGGGAGAAATGATGTGAATGTTCTCTCCGATAATGTACATTGATCCTCCTTTGGAGTGAAAATGTCTCGTCGCGTTGGTTACGGTTTTTTGCTTTTCTAGTAAAGTTGCTCTGGCGTCATCGCCCACAATTTGCCAAACACTTGCTCTAACGCGGGACCCAACTTCGCTGAATCGTCCGTTTGTTCCGGCTCGTTCTCGAACACGGCGAAGGGCACCCGCCAGTTACGAACCGCAATACCGCCCGTGCTTGTGCCGCCGGAAATTTCCTCCCAGTCATTCGTCTGGTAATAGTACTCCATTTTAGCGTCGGGCAACGAGTGATACAAGATCGAGTGCTCTTGCCCTTTGCGCGCGCGCCGCCGATTGCGCCGCACCGACTCGGCGTACGAAACGCGAATGTAGACGATGCGCGCGTGGCGCAAAATGTCGTCGGCGAGATAGCCGAACGCTTCGGCGAACGCGTGCGCGCCGCCGCGCGCAAACTCGATGATCGTCGTGCGCTCGCGCAGATACGCCGGATCGCGCGCGACGCGTTTGGCAAATTCGAGATTGATCTTTTCGATGTACAAATTCCAGGTGAATGGATCGAGAAAATAATAATCGGGCGTCGTGCTCAAACGGGGCCGCCCATGCTTGGCACGAATGTCGTCATCCTCGAACGTTTCCCACACCCACTCGAAATCGTCAATCTCGTCGAATGGCGCGAGATGCAATCGCGCGCGGCGTTCGGACTCGGACATTTTTTTGAGATAGTCAATCACTTCGCTCTTGCCCGCCGCCGGGCGACCGATGAGAAGGATGACCGGGAAAATATCCGCCATTTCCTTACCACGTATGAAGGCAGAAGGCAGAAGGATGAAGGATGAAATTTGAACCGCAAACTATTTCATTCTTCCGCCTTCCTGCTTCATCCTTTACAAGAATTTTTCCATCAAGATTTCGTCGTCGTACCGTCCGTCAATTTTCACTTGCCGGGCAAAACAGCCACATTCTTGAAAACCCAGCGCGCGATAAAATGCTTGCGCGTTCGGGTTGCTCGCGCGCACAAAGATGACGAGTTTTTCGTAACCGTGCGCGCGCGCAAACGCCAAGGTGTGCGCCGCGAGTTGCGCGCCGATGCCGCGCCCGCGCCAGTCCGGCAAAATTTCCGTGCCCACCGTGCCGACGTGATCCATCGCACGAATGACGCGCGCCCACAAGTCGAGCGATTGAAACCCGATGACGCGCCCGGCGTATTCGGCGAGAAAAACGGCTTCGCGGTCGGCGAGTGCGGCGAGGTACGCGCGTTCCTGTTCGAGCGTGAACGGGCAATCAATCGCCGAGTAGATTTTCTCGGCGGCAATCACTTGCCAGATCGCGCCGATGCTTGCCGCGTCGGCGGGCGTCGCGCGGCGAATGGTAATTGGGTCAGACATTTTTACATCTACCGCCAAGGCGCAAAGGCGCAAAGAAAATTTTTACCTTGGCGTCTTGGCGTTGTGGCGGTGGAATTTCACGGCGCGGTAATTTCGATGAAAATGTGCGCGCTCTGGCGTTGCAAAAATCCGAATAGCGTCCACTGCCAGCCGTATTTCTGCTTGAGCAGATTTTCTGCCGCGCGCGCCGCATCGCCATCGAGAATGCGCGCTTGCGCGGGGACGGCGTCGCCCAGCGGTTTGCCGCGCGCGTCGCTCGGCGCAAGTTCGACACGCGAGTTGTTGCGAATGCGTTTGGCTTTGCCCGCATCGCTCACGGTCGTCATCACCAAACGCTCGCCGTCTTGTGCGAACCAAACCGGCGTGACCATTTTCTCGCCGCTCTTGCGAAACGTGGCGAGGTTGATGTAATTGTGTTTGTCGAGGAAGGAGAAATAGTTGGTTGGCATTTTTGATTGCCTCTATCGAACCCGCGTCCATGTATCGCCATTGATGACAAATCGAGTTTGATCAACAACGATCTGATACACTGAACCGGATGTATCATTTTTAAAACTACCATCCGACAAACAACTCCACCGGAATTGGGCATCATTATATCTTTGGTTATTTGGTCGAATACTGTAACTCACACCGGTGCCGCCGGAACGAAATTCGAGATAATCCGTTCTATCCGGGTGTTTATAGGACCACGTTCCGAGCAATGTCGAAGTCCATGTGCATTTATTCGGCGTTGGTGTCAAAGTAATTATTCTAGGTGTTGCTGTCCTAGTCGGCGTGGGCGTCGGCGTTACCGACGTCGGTGTCCGCGTCCTGGTCGGTGTGGGCGTCGGTGTAATCGGTGTCGGTGTCCTTGTTATCGTAGGCGTTGCCGTCCGCGTCGGTGTACTCGTCACCGTTGACATCCCGGTTCTAGTCCAAGTTGGCGTCGGTGTTTCCGATCCCAATCTTCTCCATGTATCATTATTGATGACGAAATACTTTTGGTCAACTGAAATCCAATACTCTGAATTATCTGTATCGCTCCTAAATCGTCCGTCTGGCAGACAGAGCCAATTGCCTCGTTTATCATTGAACCGCTGACCGCTAGTGTTTATACTGTACGAATAAAAGACACCACCTCCAACAAATTCAAGGTAATCCGTTCGATCAGGATGTTGATAATACCAAGTGCCAATCAGCGTTGTCGTCCAAGGACACGATGCCGTAGAAGAGGGTATTGGACTGACATCAGGTATCGGAGTGACTGGACCACCTCTTCGCCAAGTGTCACCATTGATAATGAACTCGGTCTCACTAACTGAAACCTGGTAAACCGATCCAACCGTTTCGTTCTTGAACGTTCCATCGCTTTGGCAACTCCATCGAAATTGGTATTCATTAAACCGGTTGCCGCGCAAATCAATACTATAACCAAAACCAATTCCACCCGGTTGATATTCTACGTAATCAGTCCGGTCGGGATGGCGATAATACCAAGTACCAATTAATCTTGTTGCCCAAGAACACGGCGGAGTAGAACCAGGACTGGGTATTGGACTAGGATTAGGTACTGGAGTGCCGTTGTCTACCCTTCGCCAAGTGTCATTATTTATTACAAACTCCGTGTCACTGACCGAGACTTGGTACACCGAACCAACCGTTTCATTTTTGAACGTTCCATCACTCTGGCAACTCCACCGAAATTGGTATTCATTATATCGGTTACCCCGCAGGTCTATGCTGTAGCCGTAACCCGTACCTCCGGGTTGATATTCCACATAATCCGTTCGGTCGGGATGCTGATAATACCATGTGCCAATCAGGTCTATTTCCCAGGCACAAGGTTGTCTATTGCCTCGGAATCCAGTATCTGAAATACTGAATTCACTACAACCATTTGCATTACACGCCTTAACCCAATAAGTATATATTTGCCCTACTTCCACCGTCGTATCATCATAAGGGCTATGCTGAACTTGATTACCGGTGCCTTGAATAGCACCCCATAGCCCTGCCAAGTCTAAACTCCAGATCAACTTGCCGATATCTGAAACGGGTCTTAGTAATGACTTGGTGCCACTAGAAGAGTTGGCTCGATACACTTCATAATAAGTCGCGCCAGACGAGCTAGCCCAACTAATTTGCACTTTATCGGCATACGTTCCATCTGTTGCTTGGACTTGAATTGGCAAAGCCGGTACTGGCACTACTGGTGGAACCGGTGAACCACCTCGATAGCCCATATCCGCCGGACTAAGATCACCACAACCATTCGTATTGCACGCCCGAACCTGATAGTAATATTTCTTTCCTACCTCTGCTGAAATATCATCGTATGGGCTAGTTATAGAGTTGTCGAGATATGTTTCTTCATCCTTGTTCTCTGAGCGATAAAGACGGTATGACACATCCCCCGATGCACCAACCCAACTTATTTGCACCTTGTCAGCAAAGGTGCCATCCGTTGCCTGAACCTGCGTAGGTGGAACTGGCCTTGGTTGGCTTACCCGGGTTCCGATATCAAAGGGACTATAGCTACTGCAAACATCGTTACACGCTATAACCCAGTAATAATATGATTTGTCTACCTCGGCAGAGAGATCATCAATTGGGCTTGCCTCTCGCTTGCCAATCAAACTCTTTGTACCATCCAGCGAATCAGCACGGTAGACTTCGTACCGGGTTGCTTTGGTTGAACCTGTCCACTTGAGCTCTACTTTATCTGTGCGAGTATCACTGGCTTGAAAATTTGTAGGCGGAGTTGGTGCCGTAGGCAAACTACTTAGCCACCCATCATCAGGAGAGCTGAAATCACTTGCAAAGTTATCGAACCAGCCCTTGACCCAATAGAAATATTTTTTATTTTGTTCTGGCTTGGGATCAATAAAAAAGCGGATTGCAGATTTACCGATGGACTGTTTCTCCCCATCTGGTTTCTCAGCACGAAAGATTTCGTATTGTTTTGCCCATAGCGCACCTTCCCAAGTCACTTCCAACTGATCATATCTGCCATCAGTCGCCTGAACATTCTTGGGTGGCTCTAACCTGCCCCGGTATCCTACTGCTGGGACGCTAAACTCCTTACTACACCCATAGGCGTTACATGCTTTGACCCAATAAGTAAATAAGACGCCAAGGTTAGCTGAGTTATCACTATAGAACAGCGTACGAATGTCATCCGGCAATTTTGTGCCCTGATTTCCTCGATAGACCTCGTACCGCGTGGCGCCTAGCACCTTGTCCCAAGTCAATCGTACCTCAGTCCCCCCGCCTGTCGCTTTTAGATTCTTGGGCGGATCAAAAGGAGGCACCGGAGGAAAAACCCGAGTTCCCTCTGCCCTCTGCTGGCTCCAGTCACTACACCCTTTCTCTGGATTACACCCTTTGACCCAGTAATAATATGTTTTTTCAAATTCTGTATCCTCCTTATTATTATTATACAACTTCGTCTCGGATCTTCCGAGGAACTTTTTTTCTCCACTTGGAGAATCTGCGCGCCACACTTCATAATATGTGGCGCCTGTTCCGCCATCCCAGCTAACTTGGATGTATTCAGACTTGTCTTGACTTGCAGTTATACTAGTAGGGGCGGTTGCAAACGAGTGTATTTCTAGCTTATACATACTCTGACCAGAAACACGTTTAACCTTAATATAGACAGATCCCGGCGTCGTAAACTGGACTATTTCGCGCTGCTGGGCTACGTTACTGCCTGTAATTTCTTTAGAAGGATCCTTCACATCATAAATATAAAGATCAAAGTCAACATCCGAATTTTGAGCATAGTTAAAGGACAAAGTAATTTCTACTCGCTGTCCTGTAGCTATATTAGCTAGATACCAATCCTCCAGACGCTCATCATTGAATCCGACGATGGGTGCCAAGTCAAGTTGTTTCCACTCTAGCGCTTTATTAGAGGAAGATCCATCATAGTTCCAAGTCAAGTTATATGTACCGCCGTACTTGCCTCCCTGCACTTCCAAATAATAATCACCCTGAGGTAGTTTTTTCTCAAAAGCAGGACCCTCTGCTATGGGTTCATTCTTTTTCATTGGATCCAAGAGTTTCATACTTTCTGAGGCTGACGGAACCAAATTAAATTGAATATCTGTACTCTTATCTAGATGAAAGGCATAGCAATGAGTTCTGTCTGATGGCAAAAATGTCTGGATACCTTTTGGCTCATACCACCAACTTTTGAAACCGGTCATGCCAAGAGAAGTGGGGGCTTCGCAGGAGGTGCCAATAGAAATATCCTCTGCCAATACTTTGTTGCTAAAAGCAATAATAAAACTGCAAACAAAAACGAGGGTAACCAATAACCTGACGCAAACCATAAGCCATTGTCTCATTTTGATCCTCTGCTAGTTTTGCGTAATGCTCCCACCACGTCATTAACTATGGAGCAATTTAGGATTCGCCCACTAGACAAAAACTCAAAGATGTTCATCGTCGCGTACTATATAACGCGGTTATTCTCTTTCAGCCAACACCTGCCACACTCTCGGAACTGCATCCATACAATACTACCCAACGCCGCTTTATCGGGTTTCTAGGTTTTCTAGCCGAGGGATTTTATCCCTCGGCATTCTCCCCCGCCAACACCCTCACCACACTCGGAAACTGCGTCATGTCCGTGTGTGGCAAAAACAGCGCCGCCATAAATTGATCGTTGAACTGATTGTCCGCCGCCAGTTCCACGTACGTCATCTTTTTCGCAATATCCGCCACCGCCTCGCGCGCATCGCGTCGCAACAGCGCCATATACGCCCCGCGCGCCGCCGTGTTCCCCAAAAACTTGAACCGCTCCCAATCCAAGTCCGGCAGAAGACCGATCTCCACCGCCTTTTCGATGTTGAGGTACTGCCCGAACGAGCCGCCGATCAACATCTGCTCGACATCCGCCATCGTCATGCCCACGCTTTGCGCGAGCACCACATAGCCGGCGTAAATCGCCGCTTTCGCGCGGAGCAAGTTGTCAATGTCCGGCTTGGTGATCACGATATCCTTGCCGGTGTCACTCTCGCTCGCCCACGCGATCACGTACTCGCCGCCGTGCTCGCCTTGCCGCACGCGCGGCGTCGGCAGAGTCAGGTTAATGTTGCCGGCTTTGTCCGTCACGCCGGTAATAAACATCTCGGCGATCAAACTGATCAGCCCGGAGCCGCACACGCCGCGCGCGCGTTGCGTGCCGCCGCCGATCACGCGCACCGTCGGCTCGTACGTCGCGTGATTGATCCACACCTCTTCAATCGCGCCGGTCGTCGCGCGCATGCCGTGCTGAACGCCCGCGCCCTCGAACGCCGGACCCGCACTGCACGCGCAACTCACCAGCCACTCGCGCGTGCCCAACACCATTTCGCCGTTCGTGCCAATGTCGAGGAACAGCGTCACGGCGTCCGTATCGTTCGTGCCGGACGACAGCACGCCCGCCGTAATATCACCGCCCATATAACTCGCCACGCCGGGCAAACAATCCACCGGCGCTTGCGGGCAAATGTTCAAGTTCAACTCGTTCGCCAAAACCGACGGCGGATGATTGATCGTCGTGATGTACGGCGTGAGGCGAATTTGTTCCGGCGGCAAACCCAGCAAGATGTGAATCATCGTGCTGTTGCCAACCAGCGTCATTTTGAAAATATCGCTCGGCTCGATGTTACGCCGCCGCGCGCACCGCTCGACCAGTTTGTTGATCGTGCCGGCGACGAGCGATTGCAACTCGACCAAGCCCGCGCCTTTCGACGCAAACACAATCCGCGAGATTACATCCTCGCCGCGCTTGATCTGCCCGTTGTAATCCGCCGCGGTCTCGACCACTTCGCCGCTGAACAAATCCACGAGGTACACCGTCACCGTCGTCGTGCCAATATCCACCGCCGCGCCGTACAGCGTCAACGATTGATCGCCGGGCAACACATCCACCAAACGCGGATGCGCGCCCGCGCGGTCAATCACCACCGTTACGCGCCACTCGGCGTCGCGCAGAGTGCGCGCCAGCGTCCGCAACACCGGCAAGGCGATCTGCAAATTGTGCGCGTGCTCCGGCGACTCGCACACGCCGCTCCGCGCAAGTTCACGTTGGACACGCGACAGATCGTCGGTGTTGTCGGCAATCGTCGGCGGCTCGATTTCGAGAAAATACTTGACGATGCTTTGATGCGTGCGCCAATCGTAATCGAACGGCACGCTCACTTTGGCGGCGGTTTTTTCTGTCGTCAGATGCCGCGTGATCTCTTCTTGCGGCGGCACGAACACTTCGAGGTCGCCCTCGACGACGGTTTGGCATGCGAGCGCGTACCCGGCGGCAATGTCCGCCGCGCTCAACCGCATCGTCGAGCGCCGGCGCACATTGCCGCTTTGCACGACAACGGCGCACCGACCACAGCGCCCTTGCCCGCCGCACGGCACGTTGATATCAATCCCGGCAAGATTTGCCGCATCGGTAATCAGCGACCCATGCGGCACCTCGACGGTTTTATCAATTGGCGTAAAATGAACTTTTTGCGTGGCGATGTTCGTCCTCAAAAAAAGAATTCAGAATTCAGAATCCAGAATCCAGAAATCAGGAGTTGGAATTTTCTTCTGACTCCTGGCTTCTGAATTCTGAATTCGTTCTTACGCTTTGAATTTGAGAAACGCCGGCACGTCCACCGCTTCGCGGGGTCCCACTTCGATCTTCCAGCCCGCCAACGCTTCTTCAACTTCGCCCATCAACACGGCGACTGCGCCGGGAAGCACGAGCCGCTTGTTGCTGATCTTGCCTTCGACGCCGGTCGTCTTGACGGCTTTGGCGATGCGGTCGGCGTCGAACTTGCCTGCCGCCCACGCGGTCAACACGCTCATGCCTTCCGCATCCGCGACGAGCAACCACGCCGGCAAACCCGCGCCCTCGACTTCGTTCGAGATCGAGAAATAGGTGATCGAGAAATTGGTGGTCACGAGCACCGGCGATTCCGGCTTGGGATTGTTGATTTCGTACAAGCCCGGTTGCACCTGAATCGGTTTCTGCGGATCGGTGTAAATGTTTTGGCGCAACACGAGCAACGCATACGCGCTGGCAGGCGTAAACGTATCCAGCACGACAAAGCCGGCGTACTTGCCGATTTGTTGCGCCGCGAGCGACGGTTCTTCGCCCGCCGAGCCAGCGCCTTCGCCGGGGAAGGTGATGATCGGGTAACCGAGCGCGCGAAAGTTTTTCTTGATCGCAAGCCGGCGAATCTGGGTCGCGAGCGTCAGCGTGCCGAGAAAATCGCGCGCGCCGGGATCGAGCACCAAGTCTTCCACGCCCGCGCCCTTGATCTGCTCGGTGAGCGTCGCCAACGCATCGAGACCATCGGCTTTAACCGCGAGCGGCGCTTTGAATTTTTTGGCAACCGCCGCCATCGCTTGCCAGTTCGACGCGTCCGCCGCGTACAACATTGGCGTTGCGCCGTTCGCCTTGGCGAGCGCGGCTTCAAACGCGGCAACGTCTTTGGCGATCAGGATCAGCGGGAAATTGGTCGCGCCGCGCACGGCTTCGACAGCGGCGGCAAATTTGCCGGCGTCGCCCGACGCGTTTTCAATCGCCAAACCGTCAATCATCAGTTTGATGCCGACGTAATCCACGGCGAATTCGTTGATCGTTTTCGCAGTGGCGGCGAGATCGGCATCCGTGTCTTTGACACGCACAAAGATGGGCGCGCGATTGTAAAAAGTTTTTTCGTGGCGGAACAGGACAATCTCGTTGCCGGCTTGCGCCTTGCGGTCGCCGGTCGCCACGGTGATCAAGCGCACCGGCGGTTGCGCCGCCGCTTCGAGTTGCGCTTTCGACGCCTCGCTGACGTACGGGCACGCGGCAAGTTCGGCTTGCTTCGCGGCGAGTTTCATAGCGAACGCCAAACAAGTTGGAAATCCGCATTGTTTACAATTAGTTTGGGGTAACAGTTTGTAAATCTGGAGTCCGGTTAAGGCCATGGTTTCCTCCGAGGGAATGACAAATGACAAATGAGCAAATGACAAAATGGTAATTTGTCATTTGTCATTTGCAATTTGTTATTGCTAGATGCCTTTCTTTTCGAGTTTGAGCAGTTCGCCTTCGAGGATTTGCGCGTGGAACATTTCTTCCTGCATAAATCGCTCGAACACTTTTTTCAGTTCCGGCGTGTCCGCCAGGTTCATCGCCATTTCGTATTTTTTTTGCGCGCCGTGTTCTTCCATGATCATCATCTTGAAGAACGTTTCCCAACTGGTCTTTGCGTCCATTGTTTCTCCTTAAAATAGGGCTGAGGGGTCAGGGATCAGCGGTCAGTTCATCGGTCTAGTTTCCACTGACCCCTGTACTCTGTCCACTTACTTTGCTTGCAGTGCCTTGACTTCTTTCACTTTCGGGAACAAGTCCCGCACCGTGCTTTCGACGACGCGATGAAGCGTCCACGGCATCAGCGGACATTCTTCACACGCGCCGCCGAGATGCACGACGACGGTCTCGCCGTCGAAGGACACGAGGTCTACTTTGCCATTGTGATAAATTTCGGCATAGTGACTGATCGTCTGGATCGTTTCCGCCATCCGCTCATATTCGTTCGGGGTTGCCATAACTCTTTCCTTCTAGCGCGTCGCACGGTCACGCGCAAATTGCGTTGCGAGCAAACCGGTGACGAGCACAATCGCCGCGTAGAACAGTTTCATCGCGAGCGAATCCGATCCCAGGATTGGATCAATCGGGTGGAGAATGTTGATTCCGCCGCGCATCACGATCAAAAAGATCAACGTGTTGGCGAGAGCGGACAGTGCCAGCCACCCGCGCTCACCCAGCCACCGCGCTACGCCGTACACCAGCGCGGTCAACCCAAGAATCCACAATGCGCTGGCGACGCGCGGTTCGCTCAACGTGAACGCGCCCCACGCGAGAATTTGCGCCGGCGCGCTGACCACGAATTGGATCAACCAAAACACGATCGCGGTTTCGGCAACCGCTTGCGTCCAGCGCGCGAGCGCATCGCGCTTGGTCACCAGGTACGCCGCACCCAACCCGCCGGCGAGGAGGTACGCATACGCCGCGATGCGTTGCGCCGCGCCGTGCGCGTAGACGATCTTGACGACATTGCCCAACTTCGCCTCAGCGGGCGACAGCCACAGCAAGAGGCAAAGCGCGGCAAGCAACACAGCGTAAATCAGCCAACTATTTTTTTGCAGAGCGCGGGTCAAGGTCGCCATAAATGACAAATTACCAATGACAAATTACCAATGAGCCAATGACAAACCCAAAACGAATTTGCCCATTTGTCATTTGTCCATTTGTCATTTCGCCATCAGTTTTGCGATCATCGCTTGCACGCGTTTGATCGCTTCCGGGTGGCGCATCACGACAATATTCGCGCCGGTTTCGAGGAGCGCGGACGCGGTGACGGTTTCCCAGTGAATCGCGCGCTCCGCCCAATCACCCCACATCGCCGGCACATCCGTGCCAACTTTGGATTCTTTGACGCGCCACGCTTCTTCGCCGGGCGTGACGAGCATCGGTTGTTGCGTCATCCCGTCGCCTTGCAACGCGGCGAGGCGCAAGCGTTCCATCACGGAATATCCGTACTCGATGCCGTAACCGAGCGCGCCCGTCGTCGGATCCATCAAAATCCGTTCGAGCGGCAAGCCCATGTCGTGGATCAAGATCACGAGTTGCTTGGAGAGATTCACGTCCATCGGCGTGCGCGAGTTGACCAGGTGATCGTTCGCCAGCGCGGCGGCGACGATGGTGCGATAATTCTTGTCCTCGCAAATGCCGAGCACGAGGCGTTCGCCCTTGGTTGCTTCGGCGACCGCGACGAGCAGTTCATTGTCGAGTTCGGCTTGCCCCGGTCCAAAAACCATGACCGGCAAACCCGTCGCCTGCAAAACGGCTTTCGTTACCTGGACCGCGTTCGCGGCGGTGTTGGGCGAGCCGTCCGCCTGCGTCGCGCAAAGTTTCAGCAGGATTACATCCACGCCGAGTTTTTCGGCGGCTTGCGCCCAGCGGGCGGGATCGTTCGCCACCTCTTTCCACGCGTCCATCAACACCGGCGACCAATCGGCGGGAACGCGGCTTTGGACTTCGACGGCGATGACGGGCGGATGCGGGATCGCGCCTTCAAAGTGCATGAACGGGAGCGCGGCTTCGCCGCCCACCGTCACAGTTTTAGCGCGCGTGCCGCCCTGGGCTGGCGTCGCGCCGAGCGTAATTTCGCGCACCTTGCCGCCGTACTTTTCTTTTGGGATTTCAACTGCTGGCATCATGCCTCCATTTTCGATTTTGGATTTTCGATTTTCGATTTTCGATTGACGACCGGTTGGGAACCAAATCGAAAATCAGAAATCGAAAATCGAAAATTATTCGGGTTGATCGAACGCCACGAGCAAAAACAAAAACACGCCCACCGCCATCGCCGCCAACACGCCTTCTTGCGGCGCAGGCGTCAGGTACCGCACCAGCACCGCGGCGACCAGGATGACGACCGCTACGCCGGTCAGTAGGTTGGTGGTGCGCGGGCTGAATTTCTTTTCTGTCGAGTCAGTCATATTTTTGCCAAGGGGACCAGGAGCAGGGGAGACAAGGAGCACACGTGTTAAATTGTCCGTGTCTCCATGTCTCCGCGTCTCCGTGTCATTTTATTTCCGTTTGACCGGCGGCGCTGGGCGTTCGGGCACAAGCCCCGCCATTTCGCGCACAAGCGCGCGCATCGTTACGACCGCACTGGGTTTGCCGGTGCCGGGGTGCTCGTGCATGATGAAAACCTGATGCACTTTATCCTCTTGCATAATGTTGGCTACCGCGTTCAGCGCCACGTCCGGCTCGACGCTGAGGATTTTCTCGGTCATGACATCTTTGGCGGCGAGCAGTGCCCAGTTGCGCGTGAACGCGCGCACCAGGTCACTCTGCGAGATCACGCCGACCGCACCGTCTTCCTCATCCATCACGATAACGGCATCCGCGCCGTCGCGCATCATAATTTTGGCGACCTCTTCCAATTTGGCGTTGACCGCGCAGGTCGGCACGCCAATCTTCATAATGTCGCGCGCAAGTTTGGACATTGTGATTTTCTCCGTCAACGTCAGACGCGAAACGTAAAACGTAAAGCGTAATTACGTTTTACGTTTCACGACCTACGCTTTACATCATCGGATCCATCGTCAGCGCAGGATGCGCCTTGCCTTCGAGGTAGGCAACCAGGTCGGGCACCTCGGTGCAGATTTTTTCGTCCGCGATTTTTTCAATCAAGTCCGGATCGCCGGCGTACTCGGCGGCTTTTTTGAATTCTTCCGCCATCGTTTCTTTGAGCACCGACGACATCCACACGACGCGTTTGAACCCGCCATCCGCGCTGAGGAATTTTTTCGACGTGAGATAGTACTTGCCTACGCCCATGACGCCCGGCGTTTGCAAGCCGCCGCCCGCCATGCCCGCGAGCGTGCTGAACGTCATACCCGCCGGCGACATCGAAGTGTCTTCGCGCGAGAGTACCATCACGCCGTTCGCTTCCGGGATCACCATCACGATACACTCGAAACACCCGCACGCCGTCATCGGATTTTCCATAATCGAGTACATCGAAACGGTTTCCACTTGTTGGTGCGATGCCTGTTGCACGAATTCGTTCGAGCCGGTGAAATACCCCTTGACGCCGTCGAGTTGTTGCTTTTTCGGAATCGGCTGGTTGGGACCCGTTGGGTTGATCTGGAACGACGCCTTGCAGTCGAGCCAGGAATATGCGCCGCACACGCCGACGCGTTCCGGCGAAATGACGCAAACGTGATTCGGCGCGAACGATTGGCACAGCGTGCAGGAGTAGAATTCTTCCACGGTCTCGTCCGCCATATCGCCCAAGCGCGTGTTGCGGCGTTGGTACGCGTCGCGCGCCACCTGGAGCATCGAGTTGACCGACGCCGACTCGGAATAAATCGTCACTTGGATCTTGTCCACAATCGCGCCAAAGTCGGCGTGATAGCGCGCGTGCAAAATCTTGCCAATGTCCGCGAGGCGGAATCCTTTTTCGTACGCCGCTTTGCTGATGCGAATCCACGTAATATCGCGCTGACCGACATGTTGGACGCCGGACGCGCCGTTGACAAAGTGGTGAATCTGCCGTTCGAGTACCGGCTCGAAATCTTCCTGCATCTTGCGCCCCGCCACTTCGGCGACGATGCCAATGTCCATAAACCCGCCCTCGGCAACTTGATCCATATCTGGACCCAGGACGGTCACTTTGCCGTCTTCCACTTTTTCCATCGGCAAGGAATACAGGTATTCGAACGCGCGCGATTTCTTGCCGCCGGATTCAAAGCGCAGATCGGCTTTGCGGACGACCTCGCCTTCAAACGCCGAGCCGTATGGAACCGGAATCGGCACTTCGGTCATCTTGATCTTGACGCCGCGTACTTCGATACAGCGTTGCACCAATTTTTCGGCGCGTTCCAAATCGTCTTTCGCTTCGATGGCGTTGAACGGCATCGAGACGACATGCTCGTAACTCGTGACACCGGTCGGATGAATTTCCGGAATCACCGTGTCCGCAATCGCCGGAAAGCCATAGGAGATCGCGCCGGCGGCGGCGGCGTATTTCAAATCGTCCACTTCGCCAAGCGCGAGGACGAACGCAAACACGCGCGCGCGATTGTACAGCAAAATCTCGCGTGACTGTCCGCCCTTCATCCCGCCGAACGTCAACGCGGAACGCGTCGCAAAGCCGATGGCGTAGATCGCGGAGAGCGTGTCGGTGCCGAACGGGACGATGTAGGTATCGTACCCCATTTCAACGCCTTCTTCCTGCAACTGGTGAATGATCGAGCGGCCGTTCACGTTGCCGGCAAGGAAGATGAGGATGTTGCGGCGTTGCAGTTCGCGGATGATCTTGACGGCGACCTCGTTCGATTTGGCGCACCCGACAATCGCGGCAAAACCGGGCATGCGCCCGTCCACCAATTGGATGCCCCACGACCGGAGTTGGATGTCGTCAATGGGTCCGTTCAAATGCCCGCCGCCGTCGTTGAGCGACGCTTGCGCGAGTTGAAAGCCGTCCAATTTTTCCGGCTGATCGCCGTATAAAAAGCGCAACGCTTGCAGAGATTCCACCGCGAGCAATGTGGCGATGCCGCTATCGAGCGTCTCGCCCAGATACGGCGTCCACCGGTTTTGCGCGGGCTGGGGATGCGTGAGCGACTTGACGTACTCCATCACCGGCACCAGATCGCCGATCGTTTCCACCTTGCGACCCGTCAAACCTAAAATGGTGGGCAAATAATACGCCGTGTTGGGAAAACCCACTTTGGTGTCTGCGCCTTTTTCCTGTAATGCTTTTTGCAAAAACAAGTCGGTCTCGCGGACGATATTCGTCGCGCCGCGAATCGCCGATGTAGCGATGTAACGGGACATGTCATCCTCCTTCGGAGATTTCAGATTTCAGATTTTAGATCGCAGATTGCAGAAAAAATCTGAAATCTGAAATCTAAAATTATTAAAATTCTTCGCGTTTTCTCACGAGCGGCAAGATCAGCACGGCAACCGCGTGCGTTTCGCCGTCGGGCATGATAAAATAATCGGGAAAGGTCGTGCGCAACTCAAAGCCGAGTTGTTGGAACGCGGTGATCGTCTTGTCTTGGCTGGCGACGACTTCGGCGACGAGTTGTTGCAAGCCGAGTTTGCGCGCCACGTCAATCAGCGCGCGCAACATCGCCGACCCCAGCCCGCGCTGGCGAAATTCTTTCGACAAGAAAATTCGCACGTCGGCAAGATGCCGCCCGGGTCCGGTGTGAAAGTGCAACGTCGCGTCGCCGACGATGCGATCATTCACAACGGCGACAAGCGGCAACACTTTTTTGTAATCGAGCGCGTCTACCCAGCCCATCACAACCTGGGGACTGCTCACGTCGTTTCGCATCAGCGCGAGATCGGTCGGGCTGATCGGGGTAAAGAGTGCGACGAGCGCGTTCTTGTCGTCAGACGCGAGCGGGCGCAACAGGACGCGAGTGCCGTCCGCAAGCGTAATGAGTTGACGATACTTGGCGATTTGATCCAACATACGCGGCTCCTGCTTCACCCCGCGCCCGACTCGCCTGCCTGATGAAACCGGCGAGAAAAGCGAACTGGGCAACAGAGTGAGGTTCTCCTTGCGTGTAAAGAGCGGGACACATCCTTGTGTCTCCGCTCAAGACCTGGAAGGTCTTGGAAACCTTCCAGGTCTCCCAACGCTATTCTGCGGCAACCGGCGCGCCGTACAACGCGGCTTGGCGTTGCGCGAGCGGCAGCTTCAGCAGTTCGTTCATCTTGGCGTCGCCGGACTTGCCATACTTGTTCGGATCGTATGCCGGCAGTTTGAGCGCGGCGCGTTTCGCGTCAATGTGCGCAAGCGAACGGCGCACGATCTCTTTGGGGTCGGGCACAAATTCCATCTTGCCGCCAACCAACTTTTCCCAGCCCTCGCTCATAATTTTTTCGACTTCTTCGCTGTTGGCAACGGGGGAATTGACGCCGAACAAGACGTACGCGCCAGACCCGGCAAAGTACGCGCCAATCGCCAACGCTTTTTCGCTCATCCATTCCGGCGCAATGCCAACGCCGGGAATGTCGCTAATGTCTTCGCCCAAGCCGCCCTCCGTCGCCATTTCGGCGAGGACGGTGAGGATGCGCGTGTTATCCACGCACGACCCCATGTGCAAGACCGGCGGGATGCCGATGGCTTCGCACACTTCGCGCAAGCCGGGCCCGGCGTATTCCAGCGCGGCTTCGCCGACGAGCAAACCGTACTTGGCGTTTGCCAACGCGCCGCAGCCGGTTTGGACGACCAAGACATCGTTCTTCAAAAATTCTTTCACGATTTCATAATGCGCTTGGTCTTGCGTGACGCGCGGGTTGTTGCACCCGACGACACCCGCGACGCCGCGCAACCGCCCGGACATGACCGCGTCGTTCAGTGGGCGGAACGAGCCGCGCAACGCGCCACCTTGCATGTAGCGAATGTATTCGTGCGAGAACCCGGGCACCAAGTCGTGCAAGTAATTGGGAATTTGCACCTGCCCCTTGCGGTTCGGGTAATTGTCAATCGCGCCGCGCACGATTTGGCGCGCGATGTCGAGCGCGTGATGCTCGTCAAATTCGATGTGCGTCGAGCCGGTGATTTTCACTTTCGGCGACGTGGTGACGAATTGGGTATGGAATTTGCCGGCGAGATCGGACAACGCCTGCATAATGCACTGCACGTCCACCACCATCGTTTCGACGGCGCCGGTGAGGATCGCCATTTCCTGGTTGAGGTCGTTGCCCGCACTGGCGATGCCTTGCCGCATCAGCACTTCGTTCGAGGTACAGCAGACGCCGCAGAGGTTGATACCGGTCGCGCCTTTGGCTTTGGCATACTCGATCAATTCCGGTTCCATCGAAACGCGGACGATCATCGCGGACAGCGTCGGCTCGTGCCCGTGCACGACGATGTTCACTTCGTCGTCCTTCAGCACGCCCAGGTTGACTTTGGTGACGGCGGGCGACGGCGTGCCGAACAAAATGTCGGAAAAGTCCGTCGCGAGCATCGAACCGCCCCAGCCATCTGCCAGCGCCGTGCGGAGCGAGCCGTGCAAAATATGTTCCGCGTCCTGATCGTCGCCCATGTGCGTGCGATGCAACGTGTCCACCACTTCGCGATCAATGCCGCGCGGGGTCAAATCAAATTGTTTCCAGAGTTCGATCCGTTTTTGGGGCGCGCGCTTCGCGCCCTTGATCTCACCGCGTTGCCGTCCGAAATCATCGAGCGCGGCGAGCGCCACGTCTCTGGCAATTTCGCGATTGGTTCTGCCTTCGGTCTTGACGCCCCAATAACCGGCGACGACGCGCAATTTGTCGGGGTCTTTGATTTCATAGCCCTGGGCTTCGTCTTCCGAAACCGCCAACAGGGTGAGCGCGAGGTCGCGGCCGTGATCGCTGTGCGCGGCGGTGCCGGCGGCAATGTGGCGCGCCATGTTGCGCGCGGCAACGGTGGAGCGCGTCGCGCCGCACACGCCGACCGGTTCGGGGTTGGCTTTGGTCGGCACGAGGCGGCAGGGTCCCATGTCGCAGATTTGGCAACACGCGCCATCCGCGCCGATGGGGCACGGCGGCGTTTTCGCCGCGCGGCTGAACACGGTCGAGTAACCGAGTTCTTCGGCGCGTTTTATCATTTCCGCCACAGCGGGATCAATCGTTTTTAATTCGGGTGCTGCTTCGCGAGCCATTTGTATTTCTCCTTAACCGAGTGGTCACTGAGGCAATCGGTCAATCAGTGAATCGGGGTTCAATTACCGCATCGCCCGATTGCCTCGTAACGAGTTTAGTATTTACGAAATTCCCCGGACAATTGCAAGTCAACCATGTTGGTAACGGTGGAACGAACGCCGATGGTTTCCCACGCTTGATCGAAGCGGCCATCGGGTCGGCGCTCGATCACTTCTTCGGCGCCGGGCGCGTACCCGGCGGCGGTCAGCGCTTGCACAAGCGCGTCCTTTGATGTTTTCGCCGGATCAAATTCGACGGCGACGGCTTTGAAGGCGCTACTGGCGAACACCATCTCAACGCCCGGCAGGGGCGAGAGCAGACGCTTGACTGCCGTGACGTGGTGATCGGCAAACATGGCGGGTACGGTCAATTCGATTTGTTCCATTTTATCCTCCCTCTTTGGATTTCTGATTTTCGGTTGCTGGTTTCTGGTTTGGCACATCGGTGCGACCAACTCAGAAATCAGAAATCGAAAATCTCAAATTATTCGACAAAGCCCTCTGGTTTGAAGTACATGACTTGGCGATACGGCTTGAGCGCCTCGGCGAATGCTTCGCGGGAGGCATTGCCGCTCATGTGCAACAGCGTGTCGTTGTAATCGTTGTCTATGCCCATCGAGGCAAGGCAAGGGTAGTGATGGTGCAACATACCGGCTTCGTACTCGGCGTCATCCACCTTGCGCCCGACAATATTTTCGGCGATGTACCGGACTGCGCCGCACGTCGCATCGCGTTCGACGGTGACGGTTGCCAGGGTCTTGCCGTCGGCATCCACCGTTACGCTGACGCGCGGCATCCCAAAGTATTTGGCAAATTCGGAAATCAGGGAATTGTCGTACGTGACGCGCTGACCGCGCAGACTGTAACTGGTTTCGGTGAGGGAACAAAACGGTTTGGGAAAAACACAAAACACGCCAACGTCTTTCATCCAAGCGCGCAGTTGGTTCATCAAGCCCTTGGGCAACCAAGCGTTGTTGTCAATCGGGGCGATCATTGCCGTTGCGCCGGTCATCTTGGCGATGTCGGGATACAGTTCGCAGATGCCGGGATGTTCGCCCAACGCGAGGATGAGATCAGCGGGTTCGAGTTTGCTCGGAAGAAAATCCACCGGATCATCAATGACAATTGGAAAGTGCATGGGCGCAACCCACTCGTGCACCGTCCATTGTTGGGGACCGTGATCGCGGATAATGCGGGCTTTGCGACGCCCAAATTCGCCGGACACGACAGCGAGAATGTTCATAGATCAAATATACCAAATTTGCCAAATGACCAAAGGTGCCAAAATGTTTGACTGGTTTGGCACCTTTGGCATATTCGGCACGGTTGGCTTAGAACAACCCCAACACCTTGCCCGTCTTCAAATCCAAATCCACATCATAGAACACCGGGCGCGACGGGAGCCCCGGCATCGTGCGCATCGTGCCGCAGAGCGGATACAAGAATCCCGCGCCAACGCTCGCGCGAATGTCGCGGATCGGAATGCGGAACCCGCTCGGGCGACCTTTGAGCGCAACGTCGTGCGACAGCGAGAGGTGCGTCTTTGCCATGCAGATCGGCAGGTTGTCGAAACCGAGTTTGGTGTAGAGCGCGATCTTGGCTTCGGCTTCCGGCGTGTAATCCACGCCCTCCGCGCCATAAATTTTCGTTGCGATGGTTTCGATTTTCTTCTTAATGTCCCAGTCGAGCGGATACAAGAATTCGAATTGGCTCTTTTGCTTGCACGCGTCCATCACGGCTTCGCCGAGTTCCTTCGCGCCCTTGCCGCCGTTCATCCAGTGCGTGCACGGAACGGCAACCGAGCCGGCTTCTTCGACCAAGCGCTTGACGAGTTTGACTTCTTCCTTCGTGTCGTACTTGAACGAATTGATCGCGACGACGACCGGCACGCCAAACATTTTCGCGTTCTCGATGTGCTTGAGCAAATTGCCCATGCCCTTTTCGAGCAAGCCGAGGTTCTCTTCGGTGTACGCTTTGTCGAGTGGGCGACCCGCGACGACCTTGGGTCCGCCGCCGTGCATTTTCAGCGCGCGCACGGTGGCGACGAGGACGACCGCGTTGGGAATCAAGCCCGACGCGCGGCACTTGATGTCCATGAATTTTTCCATCCCGATGTCCGCGCCAAACCCGGATTCGGTGACGACGTAATCCGCGAGCTTGAGCGCGATCTGATCGGCAACAATCGAGTTGTTGCCGTGCGCGATGTTTGCGAATGGACCGGCGTGCACGAATGCCGGCGTGCCTTCGAGCGTCTGCATCAAGTTCGGGAGCAATGCGTCTTTCATCAAAACGGTCATCGCGCCGGCGACACCCAGGTCTTCCGCCGTAACCGGTTCGCCCTTGGTGCTGGTGCCGATGACGACGCGCGAGAATCGTTCGCGCATATCTTCGATGCTGGTGGTCAGCGCGAGGATCGCCATCACTTCGGATGCAACGGCAATGTCGTACCCGGTGGTTCGCTCGTTGCCTTTTTCATCTTCGCCCAAGCCGATTTGAATTTTGCGGAGCAGGCGGTCGTTGATGTCTACCACGCGCATCCACGTCAGCGATGCGGGATCAATGTCGAGGCGGAACAGCCGACGTTTGTCTTCGGCGTTGAGATCGGCGAGTTTCTTGGCTTTGATGCCGAGGCGTTTCGCGCGTTTGACGACCGCCATCGGAAATTCCCCATTGGGGCAGATCGCGCCGGCGAGTTTGTCGTCGTCGGTGATCGCGCGTTCGTGCAGAATGCGCGCGTCAATTGCGGCGGCGAGCAAATTGTTCGCGGCGGAAACCGCGTGAATGTCGCCGGTGAGGTGGAGGTTGAAATCTTCCATCGGGACGACCTGGGAATAGCCGCCGCCCGCCGCGCCGCCCTTGATGCCGAATGTGGGACCCATCGAAGGTTGGCGGATGCACGTAATAACGCTCTGTTTCAAATGCGCGCCGAGCGCTTGCGAGAGACCGACGGTCGTCGTCGTTTTGCCTTCACCGAGAGGCGTGGGCGTGATTGCGGTGACATCAATGTACTTGCCCTGTTTGCGTTTCTTGAGGCGGTCGCGCACTTCGAGGTGAACCTTTGCCTTGTAAGGTCCGTAGAGTTCGAGTTCCTTTTCCTTCAAACCAATTTCTTCCGCGACCTGAAGAATCGGTTTCATCTTGCATGCCTGAGCGATGTCAATGTCACTCGGGACTGGATGTTTGATCTTGATTGCCATCTTTGGCTCTCCTCCTTCAACTGCCTCTTTACGCTTGAAATGGTTTTGGAGCAACACAAAATCTCCGGTGTCAGAATAACAAAGAGGGGTCAAAATCAAGTCAAAATCAAGTGTAACCTTTGTCAAAGTCTAAAACACGGGCGAGTTGGTTTGACCCCAACTCGCCCATCGAACGAAACGGCGTGCGCGCCGCCACAAAATTTATTTGCGTAAATCCGCCAAGTGTTCTTCGACTGCTTGGACTTCGAGTTTTAACTCCGCCAAGTACTTTTCCAGTTTCGCAATTTGCTCGGCTTTGGTTTGGTACCGCCGCTGAAATTTGGGGGCGCACGCACAGCCGCAACCACAATCGCAACCGCCGCCGCAATCACACTCGCCGCCGCAATCGCAACCGCCCTCCCCACACGCGCAACCCGCCTTGTCCTTGTCGTCGCCGCACATCTTTACCTCCTCGATGATTTGGGATGAACCGCTAATCCATTCGCCTGGACGAGTTCGTATTCCACGAGAAAACGATCCAAGCGCGCGCGCGTCTGGCGAATGTCCGTGCTCCACCACGCGAGATAATCGCGTCCCGCCTCGGTCAGTCGGTACACTCGCCGCGCTGGTCCCCGCCCGGCTTCGTCCCACGTCGAACTCACCAGCCCCGCCGCTTCAAACTGTCGGAGCGTACGATACAACATTCCCGGGTCGGCAAGGTGTTCTTCACCTTCCAGCGCGCGCAACGCCTCCATCAATTCATAGCCGTGCGCCGCTTGCTTCGCCAACAACAAAAGCAACCGCGGCTGAATAAACCCGCGCACCTGCCGTGCACACCGACAGCCCGTGGCAGACTTGGCTCGTCCTCGACACATCGCTCGTTCATCCTCTATATGATCGAGTCATATAGTAGCGGCAATTCCGCCATTTGTCAAACTGGTGTGCTCCCCGCGCAAGAGATTTGGGATTTCAGATCGTTCGTGTTACAATGCCCGCAACTCTGATGAAAGGAGCAC
>CAIKBD010000163.1 GCA_903825565.1 uncultured Anaerolineales bacterium
CGCCGGGCTTGCCGTTACTCCCACCGGTATTGGGAGAACTCGAACCGGGTGGGGGCGGCGGTTCCTTAGGAGCCGCTGGCGGCTCCGGTTGTGTTTGTGATTTGGGTTCGCCAGATGGTTGTGGCGGTTGTTGCTGCTGTTGCTGTTCCGGCGGTTGCTGTTGCCCCGACGGTGGCTGTGATGGTTGTTGTTGTTGTTGTTGCTGCTGCTGTTGTTGCGGCGGTGGCGGCGGCTGTTGACCCGGCTGTGGTGGTGGCGGTGCTCCACCACCCGCGCCGGTCGGTTTCGCTACCGGTGTTCCGCCACCCGCGTCGGTCGGCTTCGCCACGGGTGTTCCGCCACCCGCGCCGGTCGGTCGCGCCGGCGGAGGTCCTGCACTCGCGTCGGTCGGTCGCGCCGGCGGCGTTCCGCCACCCGCGCCGGTCGGTGTGGCGGGCGGGGTTTGATCGGGTGGCGGCGGGGGCGCCATCCGGGTCCCTTGCGGTTGCGGCGTTGCCCCAGGTTGCCCGGTCGGATCCGTGGGCGGCACGGGCGGTACGCCGGACCGATTCTGGTTTTGTGTTTGCATCTGCGTGCGGAATTGCGCCGCGTTTTGCAAACCCAGTTCCGCTAGGGTGAGTTGCGTTCGCAGTTGATCGCGCGTGCGCGTCAGCAACGCATCTGCCGCCGGCTCGCCGGTGCCTGTGCCATCGAGCAAGCGCAGTTGATCGCGCAGTTGATCGCGTGTGCGCGTCAGCAGTTGCTCCAGCGCCGGGTCGTCCAGCGTCGCCGCGATTTGCAACGTCGTGCGGAGTTGATCTTGCTGGCGCGCGAGAATTTGATCGCCCCGGTTCGTTTCGGGCGCGCCTAACGCGGCAAGCTCTTGCGTGCGGTTGGCGGCAAAGCCCAACGCCAAATTTGCGCGCGTAACCGCATCGCCGGCGAAATTGATGCGCGCATCCTCGCTTGCCAATTTGACCGCATACAGCGCGTTCTGCGGTGGCGCATCTTGCGCGGCGACGACTGCCGCGCCCGAACCGCCAAATACCAACGCGACCATCAACAACACGGTCGTTACAGTGCCCATACTCCATCGCTCCTTTCGGAAGAAAATGTTCGTCCAACTACTAGGACGCCACAAGGAGCGTGCAGATACGGGCGCTTGGAGCGCGCGCGCCTGCGCCAGAAACTGGGCGCGGCTCCGCGCCGCCGCGCGCGGATCACGCGGGGGAAATTTTTTGAGTTGCGAAAGCGCGTGGTGCAGATCATCCAGCGGGTTCATAGACGTTCTCCTCGCCGCCGGTCAGGACGCGACGCAATGCGCCCAGCGCGCGATGTTGCAAAGATTTAACCGCGCCCACCGGCTTGCCGAGCGCGTGCGCGATCTCTTCGTTTTCCAAGTCCTCGATAAATTTGAGCGCGATGACTTGGCGTTGGTCGGGCGTGAGGCGCGCGAGCGCGGCGCGCACCTGGGCGCGTTCCCAGTTTGCGCCGGCAATTTGCGCGGGATCACCGTCGTGCGCCGGCAATTCGGGATCGAGCGGATCGGTCGGCGGCGGCGCGCGGCGCCATTGATCGGTGATCCAATTGTGCGCGACGCGATACAAGTACGCCTGCAAATGTTCGCGGGGTCCACTGCCGTTTTGCAACGCGTGCAAAAACCGGCTGAACGTTTCCGCGACACAGTCCTCCGCCGCATCTGCGTTGCCGAGCAAGCGCGCGGCATAGCGGTACAGCGCGGGGCTGTACTGATCGTAAATCGCCCCCAGCGCGGCTTGATTCAATTCGCGTGCGCGTTGCAACAATTCGGATTCCGAGATCACGCCTGCCTCTAAAAAGTATGACGCCAAAAACGCGCGCGAGATACGGGCACAAAAAAAACGGGGCGTCTGCCGGACGCCCCGCGTGCTATTTTTCCAGCAAGTACGGCACGAGCACGACCGCCACATTGGGATGCCGCTCGAACGTATCGCGCAACCGCGCCGCGCTACGATTGTGCAGAAACCCTTCCCACCAGTGCGCCGTGATAAATTCCGGCAACACAATCGTCACGAACGCGCTCGCGCGTTGACTGTGCACCGCGTCTACGTATGCCAACAGCGGACGGACGAATGCGCGGTACGGCGAATCCACGATCACCAGTTTGAGATCGGGCGCGTACTGTTGCATCTTTTGTTTGATCTTGTCGGTGCGCTCGGCGTTTGTCGCAATGTGCAACACGACCACCTCGCGCGAGATCGTCCGCGCGAACGCCATCGCGCGCAACGACGCGTAATTCACATCGTCGAGCGGCACGAGCACCAATTGATCAATCCTAGCCGGCGGCAGTTGGTTCGGCTCGATTCGCAGTTGATCGGCGACGCGCGCGTAATGTCGGTGCACGAACAAAAACGCCGCGACGATGATCGGGATCAGCACGATGACGATCCACGCGCCGAGCGCGAACTTGGTGATCGCGACGATGAACAGAGTGATGATAGACAGCATTGCGCCCGTGCCATTGATCGCGATGCTCGTTTGCCAATGCGGCTCGCGCAAACGCCACCAGTGCACCACCATGCCCGAATTGGACAAACTGAACGCGAGCAAGACACCGACAGCGTAGAGGTGAATCAAACTATCCACGTTGCCGGCAAATGCGATCACGAGCGTCGCGGCGATGCCGCCCAGCGCGATAATCCCGGTCGAAAAGGCGAGCCGGTCGCCGCGATACGAAAATTGATGCGGCAGGAAATTGTCGCGCGCGAGCACCGACGCCAAGCGCGGAAAATCGGCGAACGCGGTGTTCGCCGCGATCACCAAAATGCCGGTCGTCGCCAACTGAAAAATATAGTAAAAAATATTTTTGCCGAACACGGCTAACGCCACTTGGGAAATGATTGTTTCCTCGCTCGGCACCAAACCGATATGCGTCGCCAAGTACGACACGCCGAGGAAGAATGTGCCGAGCAACGTCGCCATCACGATCAACGTCGTCGCCGCGTTTTTCGATTCCGGCTTTTCAAACGCCGGCACGCCGTTCGACACCGCCTCGACGCCACTCATCGCCACTGCGCCGGCGGAGAACGCGCGCAGGATCAACCACAGCGTGACCGGTTCGGCGGCGGGCACCCCGTGCGGCGTCACTTCGGGATCGAGTGTGCCGGTGACCAGTTGGAACAAACCGACAATCAGCGTCACACACAAGCTAACGATGAACAAGTATGTCGGGATCGCAAAGATCGACCCCGATTCACGAATGCCGCGCAAATTGCCCAGAGTAATCACGCCGATGAAGAACAGACTCAGCAACACGTTGAGGTTGAACGACGGCGGCAACAGTGCCTCAAACGTTCGAATCTGCGCGCCATAGCCGGAAGCAATCAACGCCGACGTGATTGCGGCGGAACCGGCGACAATGGAGACGGCGACCGTGAGAATGTAATCAATCAGCAATGCTGCGCCCGCGATTAGGCCGGGCATTTGCCCCAAGTTCTCGCGGCTCACGTTATACGAGCCGCCGCCGTGTGGGTAGGCGTAGACCGTTTGCCGGTACGAAAACGCGATAATCGCCAGCATCAGCGCGACAGCCAGTGAGGTGTAGAGTGTGATGCCGAGCGCGGCATTGCCGGCGACAAGCAGGATCACCATTGTCGCCTCGGTCGCGTATGCGCTCGATGAAATTGCGTCCGAGCCAAACACTGCCAACGCCTTTAACCGGTTCAGCCGTTGGTGTCCCTCTTCCGCCGTTTCGAGCGGCTTGCCGATCAGCACTTTTTTGATCGCGCGGTACGCGCTTTCAAACGGACTGCCCGGCAGATTCGATTCGGGCGTAGCAACGAAATGTCCGGGTCCCACTTTGCGGAAAATTCGGTTGTGGAGTTGCCGCCGGCGCACGTACACATCGCCGGGGCGCGTGCCGTGCTTGATCTCGCTCACGGTCAAGTCGGTATTGAGCCGGCTAGCCGGCGACGTTTCCTGGTCTGCCGTTGACTCACCGTCTTCCGATTCGTTGGGGTTGTTGCTTTTGCGTTGCATACGCCTTTCCTTCCGCCCAAAAAAAAAGACCCTCTGTTCGGGTAAACCGACGAGAGCGTCGCACATCGTGTTGGGGCTAGGTTGCTTGACTGCCAAAATTCTACGCCAAATGATGCGCTTTGTCAATCGGCAATTTTTTCCCCCACTTGACATATTGACACTAGATCAAATCCTTCTTATACTAAAATTGCATGTTCTTGATTTCATTATCCGGCGCTCGCTGACACAGCGTCTTCAAAGGGGAATCGCATTGAGTTGGCAATCCGATTTTTTCTTCCCAACGCTCGTTGCCGCCATGATCATGGCGGCGCTGGGACTCTATGGACTGCGCCAGCGCGCGGTTAAAGGCGCAAAACCGTTTGCGTTTTTGATGGCGGGCGCGGCGTTATGGTCGCTGGGCTATGCGTTTGAGTTGGAAAGCGCCTCGCAAATTGCCGCTCTGTTCGCTTCCAACCTCCGTTTCGTCGGCGTCGTGATCGTGCCCACTGCCTGGTTGGTCTTTTGCCTGCGTTACACTCGGCGCGGCAGATGGCTCGGTTCGCAGCGTCGCCTGCTCTTGGCGATTATGCCCCTCTTTACCACACTGGTCATCTGGAGCAACCCCTGGCATCAAGCCGTTTGGCGCAATGTGCAATTCGATCCGAGCGATCCGATCCCCGGGCTGACTAAAACGCCGAACTGGTTTTTCTGGATCCACACGGTCTACTCGTACGTTCTGATCTTGCTCGGCACCGGGCTGATCGCCCGCGCCTTCCTCCGCTCCACCAGTTTGTATCGCGGTCAAACCGGCGCGATTCTCATCGCGCTCTTCATCCCCTGGATCACCAACATCTTGACCGTCCTGGACGTGCCGCTACCGGGACTCGACCTAACCCCGCTCGGCTTTACGCTCACCGGTTTGATCATGGCTTGGGCATTGTTTCGGTACCGCCTCCTTTCGGTCGTGCCCATCGCGCGCGACGCGATCATCGAAAATATGCGCGACGGTGTGATCGTGCTTGACCCGCGCAACCACATTGTAGACTTGAACCCCGCCGCCGAGCGCTTGCTCGACGCGTCCGCGTCCACCATCGGGATCCGCGCGCTCACGGCGTTGCCGGAACCGTTGCACTTTATCGCCGCGCCGACTGCCGATTTGAGCGCGCCGGTTCAGATTACGCTCACAGCGGATGGCGCGTCCCGCGATTTTGAAGTGAATGTCTCGGAGTTGTTCGACCGCCGCGAACGCTGGGCGCGCAGTCAACGCCAGGGGCGGCTGATCGTTCTGCGCGATGTGACCGAACGCCGCACGATTGAGCGCGCGCTTGCCCGGCGCGACGCCATCCTCCAAGCCGTTGGCTTTGCCTCCGAAAAATTATTGCGCGCGGAAAATTGGGAGCAAGATGTGCAACAAGTCCTCGCGCGTCTCGGCGCCGCCGCTTCCGCCAGCCGCGTGTACATCTTTGAATGTCATTCCGCCGCAGACGGAACCGTACTCACAAGTCAGCGGTTTGAATGGGCAGCACCCGGCATCGCGCCGCAAATTGATAATCCCGATTTGCAAAACCTGCCGCTTGGCGAAGCCGGCTTTTCGCGCTGGGAAACTGTGCTCAGCGCCGGCGGTACGATTCACGGTTTGGTGCGCGACTTTCCACCGGCGGAGCAAGACATTCTCTCCCCGCAAAACATCTTGTCGCTTGTCGTCGTCCCCGTGTTCGTCGAGAACGCGTGGTGGGGTTTCATCGGCTTTGACGAGTGCGCGACCGAGCGGCGTTGGTCGGAAGCGGAACTCGAAGTGCTGAACGCGGCGGCGCGCACCTTCGGCGCGGCGATTGCGCGCAAACACGCCGAAGCCGAACTGCAAGCCCAGCGCGATTTTGCCTTGCAAGTGATGAATACGATGGGGCAAGGGCTTTCGATTACCGACACCGAGGGACGTTTCACCTACGTCAACCCCGCGCTCGCGCAAATGGTTGGCATGACGCCGGCAGAACTGCTGGGCAAAACACCTTTTGATTTTACCGCGCTCGAAGATCGGGGGGTGTTGAGCCAAGCCCAGCAAGCGCGCGAAAAAGGCGAAATGACCACGTACGAAACGCGGATTCGCAAACCCGATGGGACGCTCGGCTATGCCATGATCACCGGCGTGCCGCACCTGCGCGAAGGCAAACCGGTCGGCACAATTGCCGTCGTGACCGATCTGACCGAACGCCGCATCGTCGAGGCGGAGCGCGAACTGTCCGCCAACATCCTCCGCTCCATCGGCAACCTAGTCATCGTCGCCGATTCGACCGGCGCGATCACATACGTTAGCCCCTCCGTCAAAAACCTGCTCGGCTACGAACCCAGCGATCTGCTCGGCGAGGGCTGGTGGAAAATCAATCGCGGCGATACCGCTCTGCTGGCAAAGGAAAGAGATTACATCGCGCGCGCCGCCAAGGGTGAAATTCCGGTTGACGACGCGACGTACGAACAGCTCGTCGTCAATCGGAACGGCGAAGCGCGCTGGTTGATCATCAAAGACACCAAGGGACCCGGCGATTTGATCATTGGCGTCGGATACGACATTACGGATCGCAAGCGCATGGAGCAAGACCTCGCGCACGCGCGTGATCAGGCGTTGGAAGCGTCGCGCTTGAAATCGGAATTTCTGGCGACGATGAGCCATGAGATTCGCACGCCGATGAACAGCATTATCGGCATGAGCGATCTCCTGCTGGACACGCCGCTCGACGCGGAACAACGCGAATTTGCCGACACCGTCCGCGATTCTGCCTATGCCTTGCTCACCATCATCAACGACATTCTCGATTTTTCCAAAATCGAAGCGGGCAAACTGGTGCTTGACGTGACCGAATTTGAACCGCGCGCCGTTTTGCAAAGCGCGATCAATTTGCTCGCGCCCAAAGCGCGCGAAAAAAACCTGCCGTTGCATACGTTCATCGCGCCCGATGTGCCGGCGGTGATGCGCGGCGACCCGGGACGCCTGCGCCAAATTTTGGTCAACCTGATCGGCAACGCCATCAAATTCACCGAACAGGGACACGTCGCGGCGCGCATCATGCTCGCGGTTGATGGGAACGAACCAACGCTCCGCTTTGAAATTAGCGACACCGGCATCGGGCTGTCGGATATTGCGCGGCGACGGCTGTTTCAATCCTTCACCCAAGCCGACGGCTCGACCACGCGCAAGTATGGCGGCACCGGTTTGGGCTTGGCGATCAGCAAACGGCTTGTCGAAATGATGCACGGCGAGATCAGCGTGGACAGCGTCGAAAGCCAGGGCGCAACCTTTTGGTTCACGGCGCGCTTTGAGCGTTCGGAACTGGCGCCGCAACCGCCGCCCGCGCCCGCCGCGCCTGCGCCGAGTGCGCCCACGCCGGCACCGGGCGGTTGCGTCTTGATCGCCGAAGACAACCCCATCAACCAAAAAGTCGTGTCGCTCCAATTGCAAAACCTGGGTTACACGACCCAGATCGTCGCCAGCGGCGCAGAGGCGATTCGGCGTTGGCATGCAACCCCCACGGGGTTTGTGGCGATCTTGATGGATGTGCAAATGCCGGAGATGGATGGCTATACCGCAACCGAAACGATCCGCACCTTGGAGCAAAGCAACGGGCAACATATTCCCATCATTGCATTGACCGCCAACGCGATGCCCAGCGACCGGGACAAGGCGCTGGCGGCGGGAATGGATGATTACCTCAGCAAGCCGGTAATGCTCGAACAGTTGCGCGCCGTGTTGCTACAGTGGACGTATCGGCAGGAGAGGTGATTTATGCTACGTCTCGTTTTATTCCGCGTCCTCGAAAGCTACTTTCGCCATCGCTGGCTCTACTTTGTGCCGGTGCTCTTGATGGCGGCATTTGCCGGTTTGGGCTATGTTCGCGCCAAGCCGGTATATATTTCGCGCGGCGCGTTCTACGTGCAAAAAGCCACCTTGCTTGCGTCGCTGACCGCTTTGTCGCAAGAGGGCTTTTCCTGGGTCACGCCCGCCGAGCAAACGGTTGACGAGATCAAGGAGTTGATGCAAACGGACGCGTTCGTGCGCGCCATGATCCAAAAAACCAATTTGGAAAAAGAAATGGAAAAGGGGTCTGCCGCCGCCGGTCTCGCCTTCGCCAACGTGCGCCGCTCGGTGTGGTCGCAAACGCTGGGCAACAACCTGGTGATGGTCGGCGCGTCGTATGGCGACGCGGAAACGGCGGAGCAACTTTCCCGCGCGCTACTCGAAGCATACCTGCTCTGGCGCATCAATTCCGATCAGCAGGAGAGCGCGACGGCGCAACAATTTTTCGCCGGACTGGTGCAAAAATACCAGACCGATTTGAACAACGCGCGCGCCGATCTCAAAACGTATCTCGATCAGAATCCCGACCCGGTGCGCGGCGAGCGAACGTCGTCCGAAAAAATCGAGTTGGATCGACTGCAAGGGATGATCGATCTGTACAGCAAGCAACTCGTCAGCGCCATCGAAAAAGAAGAAGACGCGCGCCTGAACATGTCCAAAACCGAAAGCGACGTGCGGCAGAAATATTATACGATTGACGCACCCAGACTCCCGACGACGACTGAAAACTCGAAACGCCAAGCCGCGATCAACGCCGCGATCTATGTCGTGATCGGCGTCGTCCTGGCGATTGTCGCGATCATCGTCGCCGCGTTGCTCGATACGGCGTTGCGGTTTCCGGTGGACGTGCGGCACGGCTTGAGTTTGCCGGTGCTCGCCAGCATCCCCGAACCCAAACCGCCCAAGCGCGCCAAAGCGAAAAAATAGGAGCCGTTGTGAATTCGACCGGCAAGACGATTGCCCAAAACGCCGGCATCTTGATGCTGGCTCAATTGATCACCTGGGCGTTGACTTTGGCATTGACGATTGTGTTGCCGCGTTATCTCGGCGCAACCAATTCCGGCAAACTGACGATTGCCAATTCGATTTGGGCAATCGTCGCCATCTTGGCGACGTTCGGGATGGACACGTTGCTGACGAAAGAGATCGCGCGCGATCCCGCCAAAGCGCCGCGCTTGTTCGGCGCATCCCTCGGCGCGCGCGTTTTGCTCTTTGCGGTTGGCGCGCTCGGCGTGATGCTGTACTTGCGCGTCGCCAATTATCCGGCGGAAACGCTGATCGTCGTCGGCATCGGCGGATTTGCCGCGCTCGCGTGGTTACTGATCGGCGCGTGCCAGGCGGTTTTGCAGGGCTTGGAGCGCATGACGCCGATGGCGTTGGCGACGATTGCCGGCAAAGCGTTCAACACGCTTGTGTGCATCACGGCTTTGTTGTTGGGGCACGGCGTGTACGTTGTGGCGTGCATTGCCGCGCTTGCCGCGAGCATCAACCTGGCGCTCCAACTCGCCGCGCTCAAACGGCTGGGGCATTTGCGAATCGCCTTCGATGCACGCACTCTGCGCGAAACGTTACGCGCCGGTTTTCCGTACCTCATGTCCGGCGTGTTTCTGATCGCGTACGGACAGGTGGATGTGATCATCATCTCGTTGCTCGTCAACGAAAAAACAGTGGGCTGGTACGGCGCGGCGAGTCAACTGTTCGGCACATCATTTTTCATCCCCACCGTTTTCATTACCGCCGTGTTCCCCGCGCTCTCGCGGATGTACGCCGACGCGTCGGATGCGTTGGCGCGGTTGATGCGAAAAAGTTTTGATCTGCTGTTGATCGTCGCCGTGCCGCTCGGCTTTGGTTTGTTCGTCATCGCCGATCCGCTCGTCATCCTCTTGTTCGGCGCGGAGTTTGCGCCCAGCGGCACGCTCCTCGCTCTGCTTGGCTTGGTGTTGATTGCGACGTACCAAAATATCTTGATCGGGCAATTTCTCATTTCCACCGACCGGCAAAATCAGTGGACGCTGGTGATGGCAGTGGCGACGCTGGCGACGATTCCGCTCGACGTGTTGTTCGTGCCCTGGTGTCAGGCGCAATTTCAAAACGGCGCCATCGGCGGCGCGTTGAGTTTTATCGTTACCGAAATAGGCATGTTGATCGCGGGGCTGGGCTTACTGCCGCGCGGCGCGTTGAATCGCGCGAACGCTTGGCTCGCCGCGCGCGCGCTGTGCGCCGGCGTGGTGATGGCGGGCACGGCGTGGTGGGCGCGCGATCTGTTCATCGGGATTCCGATCTTGATCAGCGCAATCGTGTACCCGACGGTGGCATTCGCTTTGCGGGTGATCGTGCCCGCCGATCTCGCCTTGTTTCGGCAAGTGGCGCAGGGTGTGGCGCAACGTGCGCGTAAAGCCAGCGCAGCGAGCGGAAGGAGAGGGTAACGTATGGCAAAACGCAAGCAAGCCAATGTCAAACCAACCCAACTCGTGATCGAAGCCGACCCGCTGAAATTGGAGAGCGCCGACGGCGCGGCGCTGATCGAGTTTCCGTCCGTCGCCGTGCAAAATTTTCGGCACATGATCACGCGGCTGGCGAACGTTTCGCAATTGCCCGCGCGCTTGACGGTGCTTGCCACGTACCCCGAAGAGGGCGTGACGTACACCAGTCTCGCGCTCGCCGCGACGCTGGCGCACGATTGGCGCGCGCGCGTGTGTGTCGTCGAATTGAATTGGCATCGCCCGGGCTTGCTCAAACTGACGCCCGGTTTAGCCAGTCCTGGTTTAGCGGCGGTCATCGCCGGCGACACGCCGCTGGCGGATGCGTTTGTGCGGACCTCGCTCGACGGGTTGGCGTTGTTGCCCGCTGGCGAAATGCTGTTCGGCAGACGCACGACGGTCGCGCGGAGCGCCGAGTTGAAGCAGTTGATCGCAGAGTTGGGATCGCAGTTCGACCGGCTCGTGCTCGACATTCCGGCGATCAAGATGACGAGTGACGCGATTCCACTCGCCGCGCTGGGCGATGCCGCGTGCCTGGTGATTCGCCAGGGCGTGACGCCCGCGCCCGACGTGAAACGCGCGCTCGATGACGTGGGCAATCTGCCGATGCTGGGCGTGGTGCTGAATCGCGTGCGCGTGCAAACGCCGCGCGCGATCCTGAACCTGATCCCGCAGGAGTGACGCGCGATGAAATTTTGGATCGCATTCGTTGTCGGCAGTTTTGTCGCCGCCAATTTTTTGGTGGGTCTGCGCGCCGATCTGAAAAAATGGATCATGCTCGCTATCACGGCATTCGTGTTGATCGGTTATTACTTTTTGAAACAGATTTGAGGGGCGCGCCCGTTTCGCAACTCGCCCCGCGCCTGCAAAATGTGTGAACTCGAATGAGCATCCAACCCTTTACGTTTGAAACCGAGTTGCGCTCGCTCGCGCAACTTGACCGCGCCGCCGGCTGGCGGTGGGCAATTTGGTTTGGCGTGGTCTTGGGGTTGACCGCCGTGATCGGCGGACTGCTCTTGACCGGGCAACCGTCGGTCGCGGCGGTGGGCTGGGCGTTGTACGCGCTCGCGCTCGCGGCGATCATTTACGAGCCGCGCTATGGCATCTATCTGATTATTTTTCTCTCGCTCTACGGCGATATTTTGATCGCGCCCTGGTATCCGTTCAACAAGAACTTTTCTTCGATGGAGTCGCTGTTTTTCGTCAACAAGTCGCTCATCTTCAGCCCGCTCGAAGTAACGCTGGTCGTCACCCTGCTCGCCTGGCTCGGCGGCGGGCGGATGCGACGCAAGATTGATTTTTACCAGGGACCCTTGTTCAAGCCGGTGATGATCTTTGCCGGTTTCATCGTGTTCGGCTTGGTGTTTGGCTTGAGCCGGCGCGGCAACGTCAACATCGCTTTGTGGGAAGCCCGCCCGATCTTTTACCTGTTCGTCATATTCCTGATGGCGAGCAACCTGCTCCGCAAACGCGAGCATCTGAGTCATGCGTTGTGGGCGGCGATGCTTGCGCTCTTTCTGGAATCGCTCGGCGGCATTTCGCATTTGCTGATCGATCTGCACGGCAGTCTCGCCGGGGTCGAAGCGATTGGCGAGCACTCGATGTCGGTGCACGAAAATACGTTTTTCGTGTTTATGATTGCGGCGTGGTTTTATCGCGCGTCGCGCGCCAAGCGGTACGTCCTGCCCGCGCTCGCGCCGTGCGTGCTGTGGACGTACGCGGCGAACCAACGGCGCGCGTCGTACATCGGTTTGGTGCTCGCGCTGGGTTTGATCTTTATCATCCTGTTCAAATCCAATCGCAAACTTTTTTGGATGGTCGTGCCGCCGCTTGCCGCGCTCGGCGTGTTGTACACGATTGCCTTTTGGAACGCGTCCGGCCCCATCGCGCAACCGGCGCGCGCGATCCGCTCCGTGATCGCGCCGGTCAAAGACGGACGCGACGACCGCTCGAATGTGTATCGCGTGATCGAAAACATCAACTCGAATTACACGATCCACCGGCAACCCTTGACCGGCGTGGGCTTTGGGCAAAAATTTTTCATCGTCGCGCCGTTGCCGGACATTTCGTTTTTTATCTGGTGGGAATATATCACGCACAATTCGATCATTTGGATGTGGATGAAATCGGGCGCGGGCGGCTTTGCCGCGATGGTATTTCTGATCGCGTCGGCGTTGTTCACCGGCGTGCGCGCCTTGTGGCGGATGCCGGGCGGTGACCTCAGCGCGATTGTGCTGACCGCAACGTTGTATCTGGTGATCCATTTCGTTTACGCGTACGTGGACATGTCGTGGGACAATCAAAGCATGTTGTACGTCGGTTTGATGCTGGCGATCATCAACACCGTCGAAAGCATCACTGCCGTACCCATCCCCACGCCGCGCAAACGCTGGAACTGGCAACCCGATCCGTCGCCCGTGCCGGGCTTGCTACCGAATCCTGAAAGCGCAGGGCAATGAAACTCGTTCAACTCCTCCGCGAAGAAACCGAAGGACTGCATTGGCGTTTGCTGTTCGCGCAAATGTTGCTCGCCCCGTTGCCGTTGCACGTGGGCAATCGTGTGCGCGCATACGGGTTGCGCCTCGCCGGGTTTGACATCGGGCACGGCACCGTCATCTGGGAAACGCCGCGCATCACCGGCGCGGGCGATCTGTACGCGCGCTTGCACATTGGCAAATTTTGCTGGATCAACGTCGGCACATTTTTTAACCTGGGCGGCAAAATCACCATTGGGGATCGCGTGGGCATCGGGCACGAGGTCATGTTCCTCACCGACACGCACGCCATCGGCGGTGCGGAACGGCGCGCGGGCGCAGTTCACGCTTTGCCGATCACCATCGGCGATGGGGTGTGGATCGGCGCGCGCGCGACGATTTTGCCGGGCGTAACGATTGGCGCAGGCGCGATCATCGCCGCGGGTTCGCTCGTGGCGAAGGATGTGCCGGCGAACGTGCTGGCAGGCGGCGTGCCGGCAAAAGTGATCAAGGAGTTGGAGCCGGGCGGGTTATGAACTCTCACGATTTTTTCAACGACGGACTGGCGGTTTTGCGCGCGCGCTGGTATTTGCGAAACGCGACACGCGTCGGCGCAAAGGTGCGCGTGTGGGGCAAGCCATCCGTGCAAAACTGGGGCACGCTGATCGTCGCGGAACGCGTGCGGCTCGTCTCGACGATTGCGACGCTCGAACTCGTTGCCGGCGCGGGCGGCACGCTCGACATCGGCGCGAGCGCGTTCATCAATTACGGATGCTCTCTCGCCGCGAGTCAGTTGATCCGCATCGGCGCGCGGTGCAACATCGGCACGCACGTCATTCTGATGGATAATGATTTTCACCGTCTTGAGCCGGAGCGGCGCAACGAGCGCCCGGCATCCGCGCCGATCATTCTCGAAGAAAATGTGTGGCTGGGCGCGCGTGTGATCGTGATGCGCGGCGTGACGATTGGCGCGGGCAGCGTCGTCGGCGCGGGCAGTGTTGTCACGCGCGACATTCCGCCGCGCGCGCTCGCCGTTGGTTCGCCGGCGAAAGTGATTCGGATGTTGTAAATGAATAATTCCGTTGACATTATCATTCCCACACGCGGGCGCGGCAATCTGATTGATGAAACGATTGCGAGCATCCGCGCTAGTTCGCATCACGCGTTCACGCTGTGGGTCGCCGATCAAAGCGACGACGCCGCGACGGCGCGCGCGGTGCTGCCGCACGTCGAAAACGATGCGCGTGTGCGGTACCTCCGCGTGCCGCCGACCGGTTCGAGCGCGGCGCGCAACATCGGCGCGGCGGCAGGCGATGCGCCGTACATCCTGTTCACCGACGACGATTGCGTCGTAGACCCAAGCTGGGTGACGGAAATGATCCGCGAATTGGCTGAGCCGCAAACGTGGGCGGTGTTTGGGCGCGTGGTGCCGGATGATGACGAAGCGGTGCGCGACAGCAAAGAGTTACGCGGCATCTGGCTCGCGCGCAAAGATTCGAACACGCGCCAGGTGTTCGCCGGGGATCGCTTTAATTTGGGTTTTGGGCACGGCGCGAATATGGGCTTTCGGCGGGACTGTTACGTTGCCGTCGCCGGGTTCGATGAACTGCTCGGCGTCGGCGCGCGCTTTCGCTCGTGGCCCGAGCGCGACATCGGCTATCGCATCCTGCGGCGCGGCGGGCAAATCGTCTACGCGCCGGGCGCGCTGGCGCATCATCGTCACTGGCGTGCCTGGGACGGCGTGCGGCGCACGCTACGAAATTACGCGCTGGGCACCGGCGCCGCCGTCGGCAAGTATGTGCGTTGCGGCGATTGGCGCGCCGCGTACCTGCTGTTCGAGTGGTTGCTCGATCAAGGCGTGCGGCAAATTTTATCCGGCGCGCTCAAATGGCGCAGTCCGCAAAAAATGCAAGCCGGCATAATTCAGTTGATTTATCCCTGGGCGGGGCTGATCGACAGCGCGCGCGCGCCGGTGGATCGCGATTTGATCCTGTATCGGAAAACGCCCAAACCGTAAGAGGTTGCTTATGTTGGTGCGCGAACTGGACGAGCGCGACAATATAGTTTGGGATCATCTCGTCGGCGAGTCGCCGCAAGGCAATGTGTTTTTGCGCGCCGAATGGCTCGCGGGGTTGTGCGCCACCGATCCGGATTTGCATGCGCGGCGGTTCGGTTGTTTCGAGGAGGCGCGCTTGCTCGCCGGGCAAGCCGTGATCGCGCATCGGCGCTGGGGCGTGTGGCTCACCCCGCCGTTTGAATTTTTCTACTGCGGGCCCTTGCTCGCGCCGGCATTGCCCGCCACGCTACAGGTGCAAGTGCAGGCGGATCTCGCGCGCGAGATCGCCCGGCATTTTGCGTTCGTCGCGTTCGAGACACATCCCAGTTTAAGCGACGTGCGCGGCTGGCTCGAAGCGGGCTGGGACGTGGGCGCAGTCTACACGCATCGCTGGCAGATGCGCGATCCCGCCGCCGTGTGGCAAGCGATGAACCGGGAAAAACGCCGCGCGATCAAACACGCGCGCGCGCAATTCGCGTTTAGCCACGACGAGAGCGATGCGACGCTCGCCGAGTTTCTGCCGCTGTACCACCAAACGATGCGGAAATTTTCGTGGCATCCCTCGCCGAAATGGGAAGCGATTTTTCGCGCGCGCTTTCGGTGGATGGCGGCACGCGGCAGTTGTCGCTTGCACACCGCGCGTTTGCCCAACGGCGAATTGGTCGGCGGCGTCGTCACGTTGATCAGCCCGCCGGATCGCACGGCGTACTTGTTTCGGCAAGGTTCGAATCCCGCGCTACTCGACACGGGGTTGATCCCGGCATTGTACTGGCACGCCGCAAACGATCTCGCCGGCGAAATCGAGTTTGTGAATTTCGGCGGCTCGCCGCAACCGTCGCTCAGCCGGTTCAAGGATTTTCTGGGCGCGGAAGCGATGCTCCATTTTCACATTGCGCGCGTCAACGACCCGGCGCGCTGGCGAATGTACACGACTGCGCTCGCGGCGAAAAACGCGGCGTACAATTTCTTGATGCGATTCGCGCGGCGACCGTTGCAATCGCTTTGGCACAGGAACTATGCCCACGCTTAGCGTCATTATTCCAACATACAACCGGCTCGACCGGCTCAAACGCGTGCTCGCCGCGCTCGAAGTGCAAACCGGCGCGCCCGCCGATCTCGAAATCGTGATCGTCTCCGACGGTTCGCGCGATGGCACGGACGATTATTTGCGCGGCTTGCAATCGCCGTTGAACGTCACGCCGATCTTTCAGGCGAACCAGGGCGTTGCCGTGGCGCGCAATGCCGGCATCGCGCGCGCGACCGGCGAGCTGGTGCTGTTCGTGGACGACGACGTAATCCCCGCGCCGCAATTGATCGCAGAGCATTGGCGCTTGCACGCGGCGAGCGACGGCAACTTGATTGTGCTGGGTCCCATGCTGTCGCCACGCGATTTCAAAATGGCGGCATGGGTGCAGTGGGAACAAGCGATGCTGGTCAAGCAGTACGATGCGATGGTGCGCGGCAAGTGGTCGCCCACCGCGCGGCAGTTTTACACCGGCAATACGTCGCTGGCGCGCGCGCACCTCGTTGCCGCCGGCGGATTCGATCCCGCATTTCGCCGCGCGGAGGATGTCGAGTTGGCATATCGTTTGGCGGCGCGCGGGTTGCGGTTCGTGTTCAATCCGGCGGCGGTGGGCTGGCATTACGCCGAACGCAGTTTTGCCGCGTGGTTGGAAATTCCGTACGTCTACGGGCGCAACGATGTCATTTTTACGCGCGCGAAAAATCAGACCTGGCTGTTACCGACGGTCTGGCACGAATTTCGCGGGCGCAACCCGTTCATTCGCGGCTTGACGCACGCGTGCCTCGATCATGCGCGGCTCAGCGCGCTGGTGATCGCCACGCTTCGGCGCGCGGCGGAAATGGGCGCGGCGGCGCGCGTGCCGGCGATTCCGCGCATGGCGTACAGCGGCATTTTCAATTTGCGGCATTATCAGGGCGTCGCGGACGAACTGGGGGGGCGCGCGAAATTTTTCGCCGGCGTCGCCACGGCGGAAAAACCGGCGCCGGTGCCGGGTGGGGCAAGTTGATTTCGGGTTTGTTTACCGGGTCGGCGGATAACGCTTCTTTTCGATCAGCCAACGCCGGTTGTCCACGCGCACCGGCGCGTTAAAGCGCAAGAGGGCGACGGTTGCGCGCCCAATCGCCGTCAAGCCAATGATCTGCGCGTCAACGAGCGCAAAGTGATCGCGCCAAATTTGGACGCGTGGGTTGAACAGCGGGACAAGCGTTTGAGTTTGCGGGTCAAGCGTGGTGAGGTCTGCGCCCTTGGCGCGATTACAAGGCAAACACGCCAGCGTGAGATTTTCGGCGACGGTTTGCCCGCCGTGTTTACGCGCAATCAAATGGTCGATCTCGTGCGCTTCGGGGACATCGTCTTGGTGAATCAGACAGTACTCGCAACAGGAACCCGCGCGGGCGACCACCCGTTCGCGCAAGGCGAAATTTACGAGGGTAGGCATTGGTTCAACTGACGGCGGGGGGACGCGCGTGCGCTTTGAGCCGCGTCATAATTTCGTGAACGTACTCGTACCAGTCCAGCTCGGCGTGTTCCGCGTTGCTCAAACCCTCTTCGCGGTTCTTGTCCAAAAGTAGCGCGAGGCGCGCTTGGGATGCGGGCGAAATTTTGAAGGCGAGGATTTGGGGCGCGGTGGGATGCGTGGCTAGAAACTCGACCATTTCGGCGAACGGGCTGGGCGCGCTCAGGCGCGGCGCGCGCCATGCGTCCAACGCCCATTCCAAAATTTGAGGCAAGTCGTCGCGTTCGGCAAGTCGCTGTGCCAAGTTATCCGACACCTGAAGCGTAATCGTCGTCATGGCTCATTTCACCTCTGGGCAAATTATAGCATATCCTGATCGTTTCAACAAGGACAAGTATGTTCGATACCTTCAAGCAAGATGTGGCGCGCTGGATCGTGCCCGGCCAGATCGGTGACGCCGCACGGGTTAATTTGCCGCTGACGCTCAAACTCCTGTTCCGCCACATGCCTCTGCGCGCGATGCTGTGGTTTCGTCTGGCGTCCTGGCTCAAGCACCGGCACGTGCCGTACTTGCCCGGCGCAATTCAGCGCGGCTTGCTCAAAAATTATGGGCTGGAACTGATGAGCGGCGCGGAGATTGGCGGCGGCTTGTACATCGCGCACCCGGTCGGCACGGTGATTATGGTTGCGCGCATGGGCAAGAACTGTAGCGTCATTGCCGCTGTCACAATAGGAATGAGGAACGAGTGGCAATTTCCGGTAATTGGTGATAATGTATTCATAGGCACCGGCGCGCGCGTGCTGGGCGACATTCGGATCGGCGACGGCGCGAAAATCGGCGCGAACGCGGTTGTGATCGACAATGTGCCGGCGGGCGCGACTGCCGTCGGTATTCCGGCAAAGGTATTGCAGTGAGCGAAAAATTGCGCGCGGTCTTTTTGCTCGAACAACAGATCGGGCACCGCACGTACGCGGAGAATTTAAAGCGCGCCGTGAGCGCCGACGCGCGGATCGTGCCCACGTGGGTGCCGATTACGTACGCCCAGCCCGGCGGATTTTGGGAACGGCTTACGTTTTTGCCGGCGCATTGGCGCGGCACTCTGCGTGGTCGCGCTCAAGCGCGCGCGGGCTTGGCGCAACCGTACGCTGTGGCGTTCTGCAACACTCAGGTACCCGCGGCACTGGCGGGCGCGAAAATTTTTCGCCAGCCGTACGTCGTCAGCACCGACATCACGCCCGCGCAATATGATCGCATGGGCGAGCGGTACGGGCATCGTGCGGATCGCTTGGCGATTTTGCGCGCGTACAAACACTGCGCCAACATGCGTGTATTTCAAAACGCGGCGCGCGTTCTGCCCTGGTCAACTTGGGTCGCCGAATCACTCGTCGCCGAGTACGGCGTGGACGCGGCGCGCATCGAGGTTGCGCCGCCGGGTGTGGATGTGGAGCAATGGTCGCCGCGTGCGGAAAAACCCGGCGACGGACGCTTGCGGCTGTTGTTCGTCGGCGGCGATTTGTACCGCAAAGGCGGCGCGACGTTGCTCGCCGCGTTCGCCGAGTTGCAACGCGTGCGCGGCGACCAAGTTGAATTGCACATGGTCACGCGTTCACCCGCGCCACAGGCGGGGGGTGTGATCGGGCATTACGATTTGCAAGCGAACGATCCGCGTCTTGTTGCGCTGTATCAGCAGTGCGATGTGTTTGTTTTGCCAACCGAAGCCGAAGCATTTGGCATTGCGGCAATCGAAGCGAGCGCGACGGGCTTGCCGGTGATCGCCACGCGTGTCGGCGGTTTGCCAGACGTAGTGCGCGACGGCGAAACCGGTTTCCTGATCAATCCCGGCGACACGCGTGACCTTGTGGCGCGCATCAACATTTTGGCGGATGACGTTGCGTTGCGGCAACGGCTGGGTGCGGCGGCGCGCGCGCACGCCGTCGAAAAATTCAACGCGATAAAAAACGCCGCGCGCATCGTCGAAATTTTGTTGCAAGCCGGAAAGTAGAGCGCGATGAAAAATCGGCTGGTGTGGCTCGGCGAAATTATCTTGCTCGGTTTAGCGGCGTGCTCCGCTGCTACGCCTGCCGCGCCGGGCAATGCGCCGCCCCCAACATTGAGCGAGGTGTTTGCCGGCGGGCGCGCGACTCAAACGTTGGGCGGCACGCCGGATCCCAAAGCGCCGCCCACCTTGTCTGTGCTGTTTCACGGCACGCCGATCACGGCGACGGTGAGCGCGCGCAGTGATGCCAAAGCGACCGGCGTGCCGACCGTCGCGCCGATCTTTCACAGTGAAGCGATCCCCGCGCCGACATCGGCGCGCGATCCCGGCCACACGCCGACGATTGCGGCGGTGATGCGTCCGTCCACACCCGGCGTGGGCTTGCCGAACCCAACGCGCACGCCGGCGCAAGCGCGCGAAACACCCGCGCCGAAATCGGCGGCGCGTGCCAACCTAACCGAGTTGATCATCTTCGACGAACAGGTACACGCCAACTGGTCGCTCGAAACGAGTCAGAACATGCAGGTGAACGCCGCGAACACAACGCGCGCGCAAGCCGGCAAAACGGCGATTGCGGCGACGCCGCAACAAGATTTTGCGACGCTCTATTTTACCGTGCGGCGCGACGCGAAGGACAATTATCCGCGCAGTCGTGTGTGGGGCGTGAGCGTGTGGCTCAACGGCGATGGCGTGATCGGACCCGAAGACCTGGCGCTGACGATTGTCGGTAGCAATCAAAATCCGTACTGGGTCGCCGAAGACAAGTCGGTGACGCTCGACGACAAGCATTTCTTTTCCGAGACGCGGTTGTACTATCTCGGCGTGACGCGCGAGATTCCGGCAAACACCTGGGTCGAGTTGACGGTGCAGACCGACAAATTGCCGTACGATCCCGAATACCAGTACGTGACTGGGATTTATTTCAAAACCGAAAAGGGATTTCGCAAAACGTTTTATGTGGATCGCGTCACGTTGTGGCTGAACAAGTGAGGGTGGATGGATGAGCGAACAGACAACCTTCCAAATCGGTTTTGTGATGGAGCAGGCGCTCGGTCACATCACGCACACCAAGAACTTGCAGACGAACGTTGCCAAAGATCCAACGCTCGCTCCGCACTGGGCGTTGATCCCGATGGAGGTGGATGGGCTTGCCGCCAAACTGCCGGTTTATAAAAGCAACTGGACGGTGCGCGCCGGGTGGCGCGCGCGCACGGCGTTGGCGGCGCTGGCGCGCGAGACGAAACTGGATGCGCTCTTTTTCCACACCCAGGTGCCGGCGATCCTCGCCACGAATTGGATCACGCGCATTCCCAGTGTGGTTTCGCTCGACGCGACGCCGTTGCAGTACGACGAACTCGGCGAATTTTATCAGCACGAACGCGGCGCGGCGTGGCTCGAAAAATTCAAGTGGCAGATGAACCGCGATTGTTTTCGCGCGGCAAAGCAGCTCGTCGCGTGGGCGGCGTGGACGAAAGCCGGGCTTGTGCGCGATTATGAGGTGCCGGCGGACAAGATCACGGTGATTCCGCCCGGCGTCAACGTCCGCGAGTGGCAACGCCCTGCGCCGCGCACGCGTCACACCGGCACGGTAAAAATCTTGTTCGTCGGCGGCGACTTGAAACGCAAAGGCGGACTCGACTTGCTTGCCGCGTTCCGCGCGCTTCGCAACGATCACGCCATCGAGTTGCACCTTGCCACGCGCGAAACGCTCGCGCCCGAAGCCGGCGTTTTCGTGTATAATCACCTGCAACCAAACAGCGCGCCGCTCAAACAATTGTATTTCGACTGCGATCTGTTTTGCCTGCCGACGTACGGCGATTGCCTGCCGATGGTTTTGAGCGAAGCCGGCGCAACCGGCTTGCCCGCCGTTTCGACCCAGGTTGCCGGCATTCCCGAAATCATCGCCGACGGCGAAACCGGTTTCGTGACGCCGCGCGGCGACGTGCCGGCGTTGACCGCCGCGCTCCAACGCCTGATCGAAAATCCCGACTTGCGTTTGCAAATGGGCGCCGCCGCCATCCAACGCGTCGCCGCCGGGTTCGACGCCGAGCGCAACGCGTTTCGCTTGTTCGCGCTACTGAAACAGGTGGCGCAGGAAAATCGCGTGAGGAGAACCTAACGTCATGCCGCACACGTTGCTCACCGTCTCCGGCGTCATTGATCCGGCGATTCACGCCAAGATTGCGCGCGGCGAGCGTCCGCGCGCAGACTATCTCGAAATGGCGCACGCGTTCGACGCGGATGTGCTCGACTATGCCGGCGCGCGCGCGACCAGCGGCGCGTTCGGCGCGCTCCTCGAAAAAATCGGCGGGCGCAATGTGTTGCTCGCCTGGGCGTGCTGGACGCGCCGCAAAAAATATCGCGTCATTTTCACGGATGGCGAGCAAGTCGGGATTCCATTGGCGGCGCTGTTGAAATTTTTGGGGCGCGGCGGCGCGCGGCATTTGATGATCGTGCACATTTTGAACGTCGGCAAAAAAATGCTGTTCTTTCGTGCGCTCGGCGTACAGAGCCACATTGACATTTTTTTCTGCTATGCGACGTGGCAGAAAAAATTTATCGAGGCGGAATTGCGCGTGCCTGCCGCGCGCGTCGTGTGGACGCCATTTATGGTGGACGATCAATTCTTTGCGCCGGCGCAAGCCCAGCCGCGCGACGACCGCGCCGCGCAAATGATCTGCGCGGTCGGACTCGAATTCCGCGATTACCCCACCTTGATGCGTGCGGTGGATGGACTGGACGTGCGCGTGATTATTGCCGCCGCCAGTCCCTGGTCGAAACGCGCCGATACAACCCAGGATCAAGAAATCCCGGCGAACGTGACCGTCAAGAAATTTTCGCAACTGGAATTGCGCCAGGTGTACGCCGACAGCGCGTTTCTTGTGATGCCGCTCTACAACGTCAATTTTCAAGCCGGCGTCACCGCCATCCTTGAAGCGATGGCAATGGCGCGCGCCGTAATTTGCTCGCGCACGCCGGGGCAAACGGATGTGATCGTCGAAGGCGAGACCGGCGTCTATGTGCCGCCCGGCGATCCTGCCGCGTTGCGCGCCGCGATTCAGGAGTTGCTCGCACAGCCGGAGCGCGCACGCCAAATGGGGCGCGCCGGGCGTGTGCGTATTGAAGCGCAAATGAACCTCGCTCAGTACGTCGCGCGACTGAAACATTACGTAAAACTTGACAATCCAAAGACCAAGCCCTGATCCCTGATCGTCAATTTCCGATCACCGATCACCCATTTCAACCTATGCGCGTTTTACTTGCCACCACTCAATTTGCGCCCGAACTGGGCGGCGTGCCGCAATTGCTCTGGGATTTTTGTCGGCATCGTCTGGAAGACATTGAATTGCGCGTGCTTACTGTGCGTCAGCGCGAAGCGACGTTCTACACGAGTTTTGACGAGCATGCGCCGTTTCCGATTGAGCGCGTTGCGCCGCACGCGCCCGCCGGCAGCACCTCGTTCGATTTTGCGCGCCGCTTGCGCGAGATTGTGCACGAGTGGAAACCGGCAGTGATCTTTAGCGGGGTTGGCTACCCCACTGCCATCATCGTTAGCGGGATCGCGCAATTGACCGGCACGCCGTTTGTCGTGTACACGCATTCGGAAGATGTCACGATTCCCAATGCCACGAAACGCCGCGCGCTCAGTTGGGCGTTGAGTCGCGCCGCCGCGGTGATTACCGTCAGCGATTTCACGCGCCGCGAACTTGCCCGGCTGAACGTTGCGTCCGAACGCGTCGTGATTATTCCGCCAGGTATCGATCTCGACCGGTTCGAGCCATCCATCTACCCGTTCAGTCTTGCTTCGTTGCGCTCGTCCTGGGTATTGATGACCGTCGGGCGGCTGGTGTGGCGCAAGGGTCAAGACACGATCATCCGCGCCATGCCGGAAATTCTCAAGCAAGTGCCTAACGCGCATTACCTCATCGTCGGCGACGGACCTGACGCGCGCGGCTTGCGCTCGCTTACGTATCAACTGCGCGTCGCCGAATCGGTCACCTTTGCCGGGCGCGTCAGTGATCGCGATCTGCCCAAGTATTTTTTTGTGTGCGACGCGTACGTGATGCCGACGCGCCCCAGCGACGACGGCAGTGAGGTGGAAGGATTCGGCATTGTGTTTCTCGAAGCAGGCGCGGCGGGGAAACCGGTGATCGCCGGGCGCGCGGGCGGCGTCGCCGATGCCGTCGTAGATGGTGAGACCGGCTTGCTCGTAGACCCGACCGATGTGCGCGCCGTGACGGATGCCATTTTGCGGCTTGCCACTGATTCCAATCTGTGCCGGCAATTGGGGCGCAACGGACGGAAGCGCGTTGTCAACGAATTTTCGGTCGAACGGTTTGCGATGCGGATTACGCATCTGCTCACCTGGGCTAGTCGAAAATAACCGGGAGGAGAAACGAAAGATGAAAATTTTGGTCACGGGCGGCGCAGGTTTCATCGGCAGTCATTTGGTGGATCGCCTCGTGCGTGAGCAGTGGGGCGAGATTGTCGTGCTCGACAATTTGTTTCGCGGCAAGTTGGAAAATCTCGCGCAACATGCCGACAATGCCCAGGTGCGGTTCGTCAACGGCGACATTCGCGAGCCGGCGATTCTGCGCGAACACATGCGCGGCGCGGAGATCGTTTTTCATCTTGCCGCGCAGTCGAACGTGATGGGCGCGGTGACGAACGTGGAGTACTCGTTTCAGACGAACGTCGTCGGCACGTTCAATGTGTTGAGCGCGGCAAAGACGTGCGGCGTGCGCCGCGTCGTGTTCACTTCATCGCGCGAGGCGTACGGCGAGGCGCAATATTTGCCGGTGGACGAACAGCACCCGCTCCTTAGCAAAAATACCTACGGCGCGAGCAAACTCGCCGGCGAAGCGTATGCGCGCGTGTTTTACAACACCTTCCAACTCGAAACCGCCGTGTTGCGTTTGGCGAACGCCTACGGCACACGCGACTTTGATCGCGTGATCCCGATTTGGCTGACGCGCGCGTTGCACGGTCTCGACCTCGTCGTCTACGGCGGGCAACAGTTGATTGATTTTGTGTGGATCGATCACATCGTCGAGGCGTTACTGCGCGCGACCCAGGCGGACATTATCGGGCAACCGATCAATATCGGTAGCGGCATCGGCACGCCAATTCTCGAACTGGCGGATCGGATCATCCGGCTCGTTGGCACCACGGCGAAACTAGATCGCCAGCCGGCGCGCGCGGTCGAGGTCGCCAAGTTCACGGCGCAGGTGGATTTGATGCGCGAGAAACTCGGCATCGCGCCGCCGGCGGATGCGCTGTTCGCACTGCCGCAAATGTTGGACTATTATCGCGCGCGCGAGAAATGACAGGACGAAAAATGCAAACACTCATCCGCGCGTTTCTGTTTAGCGTCGAAAGTGTGTGGGCGATCTTGACCGGCTATTTGGTGTGGCTCACCGGCAACGCGTTGCGCGCGCCGCGCGTCACGCCGCTCAAACACGCCGAACCGCGTTTTCGTTTCGTGATCTTGGTGCCCGCGCACGACGAAGAGAAATTGATTCCGGGTCTGCTCGCCAACCTCGCGCAACTCGATTACCCCAAACCGCTATACGCGGTGCACGTTATCGCGGACAATTGCACGGATCGCACGGCGGAATTGGCACGGCGGGCAGACGCCATCGTGCACGAACGCGTGCACGCGGAATTGCGTGGCAAGGGGTACGCGTTGCAATGGGCGTTGCAAAAAATTTGGACGGAAAATGTGCCGCACGACGCGGTCCTGATCCTCGACGCCGACTCGATCATCTCTGCAAATTTTCTGCGTGTGATGGATGCGCGCCTCACGCGCGGCGAACGCGTGATCCAAGCGTACTACGCCGTCCGCGATCCGGAGCGCACGTGGAGCGTCAGTCTGCGCTACGTCGCGCTCGCCGTGTTGCACTATTTGCGCCCGTTGGGGCGCACGCTGTTCGGCGGGTCTGCCGGCTTGAAAGGCAACGGCATGGTGTTCGCCGCCGACATTTTGCGTCGGCATCCTTGGTCGGCATCTGTCACCGAAGACATTGCGTACCACATGGCGCTGATCAGCGCGGGGGAACGCGTGACGTTTGCGCCGGACGCAGTGGTGTGGGCGGAAATGCCGGGCACGCTTGCCGGCGCGCAAACACAAAACGTGCGCTGGGAGAGCGGGCGCATTGAAATGGCGCGGCAATACGTGCCGCCGCTGTTGCAGACCGCCGCACGCGAAAAAAGCATCGCGCATTTGGACGCGGCGATGGAGCATCTCATCCCGCCGTTCTCGATCCTGGCAGGCGTCAGCGCGGCGTGTTTGCTCGCCGAAACCGCGCTGTGGGTGTTCACGCCGCGCGCCAAGCGCCGCGTCACGCCGGGCTTGGCGCTTGCCGTGGCAAATGTCGCGCACCAAGTTATTTACTTGTGCGCCGGTTTGTGGCTCGTGCGCGCGCCGCGCAAAATCTACACGGCGTTGCTCTACGCGCCGGCGTTTGTCGTGTGGAAGATGTGGCTGTACGTGCGCGTCGCGCTCGGCTTGGACAAGCAGGGCTGGGTGCGAACCGCGCGCGATTGATGCGCGACGCACTCCGCAATACGCACTATTATTACGTATTGCGGATTACGTAGTGCGGATTACGTGAAAATCAGGTGTCGGATGAACAACAATGAATTGCGCCAAGCGGTGGATGCGCGCGCCGCCAAGATGTTGGACATTTACGCGCACGCGAGTTTCAAAAGCGCGCGTTCCGCCCAAACGTTTCGCTTGCGTATGATCGCCTGGGTGATCCGCACCAAAATCGCGCACGGTTTGAAACGCGTGCTCGATGTGACTGTGGCGCTGGGTGCGCTCGTCGCCGCATCGCCGATTATGCTGGCGACCGCCGCGGCGATCAAACTCGATTCGCCGGGTCCTCTGTTTTTCAAACAGACGCGCGTGGGCAAGTGGGGGCAGACGTTTGGTTGCTACAAATTCCGCTCGATGTACATTGACGCAGAGCAACGCAAGGCGCAACTGACGACGCAGAACGAGGCGGATGGACCAGTGTTCAAAATGAAAAACGATCCGCGCGTCACGCGCGTCGGGCGCGTGATTCGCAAATTGAGCATTGACGAACTGCCGCAATTGTTCAATGTCCTCAAAGGCGAAATGAGCCTCGTCGGTCCGCGCCCGCCTGTGCCGAAAGAGGTCGCGCAGTACACCGTCGAGCAGATGCGTCGGCTCGACACCGTGCCCGGCATCACCGGCTTGCAACAAGTGTCCGGGCGCAGCGATCTCAATTTCAAACGCTGGGTCGAACTCGATCTGCAGTACATCGCCGAGCAAAGTTTCTGGAAAGATATTGAAATTCTAATCCGCACGATCCCGGCGGTACTCACCGCCAAAGGCGCGTATTAAAATCCAACCGAGAGATGAGCGATGCGTAAAGTTCTTATCATCCTGGGTGTGCCGATTGACGATCTGACGATGCCCGCCGCACTCGACCGCATTGACGAGTTTATCGTGCAGGGCCGCGCCACCGGCAAGACGCACCAAATCGCCACCGTCAATGCCGATTTTGCGGTCAAGGCGTTGGACGATCCGGAACTGCGTTTGATTCTGCAAGAGTGCGATATGGCGACGGCGGACGGGATGCCGCTGGTGTGGGGCGCGCGCTTGCTCGGCGTCCGGCTCGAAGGGCGCGTGACCGGCGCGGACTTGGTGCCGGCGTTGGCGGAACGCGCCGCGCGCAAGGGCTATTCGTTGTATTTGCTCGGCGGCGCGCCCGGCGTCGCGCAGAGCGCGGCGAGCATTTTGCAAACGCGTTACCCGGGGCTTGAGATCGCCGGCATTTTTTCGCCGCCGCTCAGTTCGGTGCTGGAGATGGATGACAGCGTCGCGCAAAATATTCGCGCCGCCAAGCCGGACATTTTACTCGTTGCCTTTGGCAACCCCAAGCAAGAAAAATGGATTCACATGCACGCGCGCGACGTGCCCGTGCCGGTGATGATCGGCGTGGGCGGCACGTTTGATTTTATCGCCGGCAAAACCAAGCGCGCGCCGGCTTGGATGCAAAAAGCCGGACTGGAATGGATTTTCCGCCTGGCGCAAGAGCCGCGCCGTTTGTGGAAACGCTACGTCATAGACCTCGGCGGCTTTGGCATCTTTTTCATTCGGCAATGGCTTGCCCTGCGCGGCGGGCGCACGCCGCACCCCATCGTGCCGCAAACTGATATCGTGCTCGTCGCCGATCACGCCGTCGTCACACTGACCGGGCGGCTCGATGCGAACAACGCGACCCCGTTCGCCGAGAACGCCCAGCGCGCGCTCGATGCGCTTGGCGCGCAACCGCGCCTGATCGTCAACCTCGCGCGCGCCACGTTTCTCGACAGTCGCGGCTTGGGCGTGTTGGTGACACTCGCCAAGCGCGCGCGCGATGCCAACGGCGATCTGTATCTCGTCGCGGTGCCGGCCGCTTTGGCGCAAACTTTGAAATTGACGCGCCTCGACAAATTCTTTGAAACCTTTCCGACCATCGAGCACGCGCTGAAACAACGCGCCGCGGCGAGCGAGCCGCTTGCCGCGCCAAACGCGCCGCGCGGCGCGTGGTTGGTTATTGCCGCGCCGCGCCGTTTGGACACGAACACCGCGCCGGAATTTTTAGAGCGTTGCCTCGAAAGCGCCAAAGCCAATCCGCGCCTCACGCTCGATTTGACCGGCACCGTATTTCTCGCCAGCGCGGGGATGGCGGCGTTGCTGAAACTGCACAAGCAAACGCGCGAAGCCGGCGGCGAGTTGCGGCTTGCCGGTTGCGCGAGCGAGGTCGCGCGTGCGTTGGAACTCGCGCGGTTGAACACCGTCTTGCACTTGTTCCCAAACGTGGAAACGGCGACCGCGAAATAAAGTTGCCGAGTTAGGTGATCTGTGAAAGCGTTACTCCTTGCCACCAGCGAAACCGAAAAATTGCGTCCGCTCACCGAACGTTTGCCCGCGCCGATGTTGCCGGTGTGTAACCGCCCCGTGATCACGTTCGCGCTCGAAACGCTGTTGCGCGCGCAACTCAAGCAGATTCACGTCGCGCTGTATCATCTCGGCGGCAGCATCGAAGCGTATCTGGGTGACGGCTCGCGGTGGGGCGCGACGTTTGCCTATTCGCTCCAGCGCGAACCGTTCGGCTCGGCGGGGGCGTGCAAGTGGGCGCAAGCCGCGCTGAACGAAACCTTCGTCGTTTTGCCCGGCGACACGATCCTCGTTTGCGATCTCGCCGCCGCGCTCCAGGCGCACCGTGCGCGCGCGGCGCAAGCGACGTGCATTTTGCACGCGCCGCGCGCCGGGATGCGCGGCGAAATCGCGCTTGCCGCCGACGGCGCACTGACTCCCGGCGATGCGCTCTGTTTCACCGGCGCGTACATTTTCGAACCGCGCGTCCTCGAACTGATCCCAGCCCGCACGCCGTTCGATCTCGTCGCGCAACTCATCCCCGCGCTAAGCACGGCGCACGGTTTTGTCGCGGAGCAGGATTGGAATCCGCTCGCCACGTTTGCGGATTACCAAGCGGCGCAAGCCGACTGTCTTGCCCGCGCGAGCGGCGATGCACCCCAAGCGCAAACGCTCATTCCGACCAGCCGCCGTTTTGCGCCAGGCATTTGGGTCGGCCGCGAGCCGGCGATTCATCCGAGCGCGCAGTTCGCCGCGCCGGTTTGCATCGGCGACGATTGCTTGATCGGACGCAACGTCGAGCTGGGTCCGAATGTTGTCATCGGCAACAATGTGATTGTCGAGGAAGATGTGACGATGCGCGCCAGTGTCATTCTCGACAATACCTATGTCGGCAAATTGGTCAATATCGAAAACCGTGTGGTGGATCGTACGCTGTTGATTGACACGCGAACTGCCGAAGCGACGCAGATCGTTGATCGTTTTCTGCTCGCGGAAAACTCGCCGTTGACGATTGGCAATGGCGCGGCGCGGCTCTGGGATGCGGTCACGGCGTTGATCGCAATTGTCGTCACGTTGCCGCTCACGCTTTTGGTTGCGCTCGGCGTACTGCTCACGACTGGCGGGGTGCTGACGCGCGAGCCGCGCATCGGCACGCGCCCCGGCGATTCAGCCGCCGCGCCGACGCAATTCGGGCTGTGGCGTTTTCGCACGCGCGCGGGCAGTTGGCTCAGCCGCTGGGATTTGGATCGCTTGCCCGAATTGTGGAACGTGTTGCGCGGCGATCTGAGTTGGGTCGGCGTAAAACCGCTCACGCCGGACGACGCGGCGCGCGTGACCGAAGACTGGCAACGCCAACGCTTTGTTTGCCCCGCCGGTTTCACCGGTTTGTGGTACACGCAAACGGCGCGCGCCGCGTCGCTCGACGAAATTTTGATCGCGGATACGTACTATGCGGCGACGCGCACCTGGCGCCAAGACGTGCAGATTTTCGCGCGCACTTTTGCCGCGTGGCGACGCCGCGCGCGGGAATAAAAATTAGACGTTATCCGAAATACCATCAACCGCCAAGACGCCAAGACGCGAAGAACCCCATTGTTTTTCTTGGCGGGTTATAAAAAATCTTTTGCGCTCTTTGCGCCTTCGCGGTAGGATTTTTTATTTCTGATAATGTCACTGCCGGCGGTCGGCGAGCGTTCGTCGGCGGTCGTGCTTTTCAGAGGAGTCACTATGGAATTGGCATCGCGCCCTTTGGACAAACTTACGGTCATTACGCTCGGCGGACGTTTGGACGCGTACACCGCTTCGACCCTGATCAAGGAATTGGATCAGCGCGCGACGGCGACGCCGGCGAATGTGTTGGTGAATTTGAACAGCGTCAACTTTATTGATTCGACCGGTCTCGCCGCGCTCGTGCAGGGAATGAAACGGTGCCGCGAACACAAGGGCGATTTGCGCTTGTGCGGCTTGCAACGCCCAACGCGGATGATTTTTGAACTGACGCGGCTCGACAAAGCATTCGAAATTTTTGCTACCGAAGCGGAAGGCATCGCGTCGTTCAATGGGTGAGCCGACCTTTGCCCGGACATTCGACACACTGCGGAACACCGTCACACTGATCGCGCGCGCGTGGCTCGCTGCCGGCGCGCGGACGTTTGGCGTTCGCTGTGCGGACGAATATCTCGGCGCGTGGGGTGCGGAACCGGGCACAATGGATTTGCGCGCGCCGATCTACGCGTACGGCAAAATCGTTGGCGAGGTGTGTGTTGCCGGCGTCGCCGATGCGGGGGCGCGTGCCCGCCTCGGCGCCGATGCCGCGCTGATCGCGCGCCTGTTCGAAATCGAAACCGAGTTGGACGGGATGACCGGCGAGTTGGTCGAGGCGCAAGATCAGTTGCTCGCGCTGTACGATCTGGACCGCTCGATCCGCAAACACGTCAGCGCGCCGGACACGTTGACGGCAGTGTGCCGCGAAGCGGCGCGCCTCGTCAAAGTGAGTGGGAGTTTTGCGTGGCTCGCCGCGCCGGCGGGCGAATGGATCGTCCAAGCGCCGCCGGATGGTACGCCGGTAGAACGTGTGCGTGCGCTGATCGATCTCGCTACGGCGCGCGGCGAACGCGTTCTTGAAAATGATCCCGCCGAAAATTATTTCGTGATTCCGTTGCTCGTGCACGGCGCGACGCGCGCGGGTTTGGCGTGGCTCAACAAACGCGACGGCGCATTCACTTCGCCCGACTTGAAATTGGCGCGTGCCATCGCCGACCAAGCCGGCGCGCAAATGGAAAATGTTTTGCTCTACCAGGAAACGCTCGCGCAAGCCAAACTCCAAAATGAAATGGACCTGGCTGTGCGGATCCAACTCGGCTTGTTGCCACGCACACAACCGGTGGTTGCCGCGCTCGATGTGTTCGGCGCGTCGCGCCCGGCATCCCAGGTCGGCGGCGATTTTTTCGGCTACCTTCAGCGCGCCGATCAAGCGTTTACTTCCTTCGTCGGGGATGTGGCGGGCAAAGGCATCTCCGCCGCGCTGTTAATGTCCATGTCGTACACGGTGATTCGCAACGCGATGCGCTTTATGCCCGCGCCCACGCCCGCCAGTGTGCTGGGCCGCGTGAGCGATGATCTGTACGACGAGTTGAGCGATTTGGGCACGTTCGTGACCGTGTTCATCGCGCAGTATGATCTCTCCACGCGCGCGCTGACATACGCGAACGCGGGACACTCGCCGGTGATCTATTGCCCGGCGCACGGCGCGGCGCAACTGCTCATCGCCGATGGCACTGCGATGGGGGTGTTGCCGGGGCGTTGGTGGGAAGACCAGCGGCTGGATTTTTCTCCTGGCGATGTACTCGTTGTGGCAACCGACGGTTTTTCCGAAGCGCAAAACGCCGCCGGCGCGCTGTTGGGTTACGACCGTTTATTGGAACTGATCGAAGCAACGCGGCATTTGTCTGCCCAATCTATTGTCCAGGAATTGTACGCCGCCGCTGGAAAATTTGCCGCCGGGTTTCCCCAGGCAGATGATCAAACGATCATCGTGATCAAAGGAGCGGGGTAATGGAAGCGAGCGTCATTGAATTGAATTTGCCGGCGTCGCTACAATATCTCAATGTCCTAAGCGCGTGCCTCGGCGAAATCCTGGCGCAACTTGATGAGGTGCCGGACCGCGCGCAGGCGACGTACAATTTGCAGCTTGCCGTACACGAAATCGGCGCGAACATTGTCGAGCACGCGTACGCCGGCGCGGCGGGGCGCATCGCCGTTACGCTCACGCTGAGCGTGACGCCGCGCCGTTTGATCGTCGAATTGCGCGATGATGCCACGCGCACCTTCAACCCCGTCAAGCTCCAGGAACCGGCGTTGGATGATTTGCAAACGCGCGGGCGGGGCGTGTGGCTCACGCGGCAGTTGACGGACGAATTGGTCTATCAATCGCGCGACAATCAATGCTGGCGCGCCGAGCATGGCGGCGCGTGGCAGGCCTGCTCCGGCGCCGCGCCCGGCGCGGGACAAAATTATTGGCGGCTATGCAAAAACTTGTGACCGCGCCCGCCACGTTCGGCAAGGAGAAAGATATGGCAACAATTTTGATCGTCGAAGATCACGCCGTCACCCAACGCACCATTACATACACGCTGAAAAAAGGCAATTACCAAACTGTGGTCGCCGCGAACGGCAAAGAAGCGCTGGCGCGGTTGGCGGAACAAGCGGTGGATTTGATCTTGTGCGATATTGCTATGCCGGAGATGGATGGGTTGGATTTTTTGCGAAACATGCGCGCGGATAAACGCTTTGCCCGCCTGCCGGTGATCATGCTGACGGCGAGCGGGCAAGACGAGGATCGGATCACCGCCCGCACGCTGGGCGCAAATGATTTCTTGAGCAAACCGACGAGTACGCGCGAATTGCTCGAAACGGTTGCACGGTGGCTGACGCGTGCGTGAGTCGGAACGCCAATCCGCGAGGGTTGAACCCTCGCGGATTTTTTGATCGGCGAATAATTTTTGGCTCTTTCGAGTCTGACCGGAAATTTATCCGCGAACCCTTGCACCGCCCGCAAGGGCAAGTGTAACACGAATTAAAAACAAAAAATTAGCGCAGATTCGCGTAATGCGCGGATCATCCCGTTCAAGTCGTAAGAACCTAATTTTTCTAGCGCGGCGAAAACTTGAGCGCATCCACCACCAGGGTGGCAGAGAGCAACGGTTCGTACGTGGCGTCGGACACGGTAACATACTCGTCACCCGTCGCGGCGAAATAGTACGTGCCGAGACTGATCCATTGGTTGGCGTACAACATCTGGTTCAGTTTGCGAAAATCGAACGCGCCGGCGTGGGCAATCCAGTAACGCGCGCTACGCGTAGTCCCAATGCCGGCGGGGATGTATGCCGACACCTCGTAATTGCCGGCGCGCGGGAGTGGCGCGTACCAACGCGCCCAACTCGCCTGTTCGCGCGCAAATGCTTGGTTCTTGATCAGAAATGCCTCACCGCCGTACCCGTTTGGCGCGGTTTGCCACGCGGTGCCGGCTTTGACGAAGCTGGGATTTTTCGCGTCAATCGCCACATCGCCGGCGAGGGGGATGCCTTGCGGCGGCAAATCCGGCGCGGTTGCGCCGGGCGTGATTTGAACTTGCGCCAATGCAATGCCGCCATGATTGTAAAACTCGACGCGCCAATCGTGTTGCCCGGCGGCAAGGTACACCATCGCGTTGTGGGGCGTGGGCGATTGATCGTGCCACTCGTCAATCAACAATTGATTGTCTACCCACACCCGCATTCCGTCATCCGCAATTGCGTTGACGCTATAATAGCCGGTCGCGTGCGTGCGTTTAGAAGTCCAGCGCACCGCCCAGTTGGGACCTGAGACGCCGTTGCCGGGCGACGCATTGCCCCAATTGAAACTAATCGCCGGATCGTCTCGCGCGAACGCCGCCGCGCCGCTCAAGTTCGCATTGTCGAAATATTCGCCGCGCCACGTTTCGCTACCCCCCGATAGCGCCGCCCACGTCAGCGTTGCCACGCCGGTGCCATCGCCGTTGTAGTACTCGACCTTGAGAAAATGCGCGCCCTCGTTCAACGTCGTCTCGGCGTTTACCGTCGTCACGCGCTGATCGCGCCAGCGATCAATCAACAATTGATTGTCCACCCACACGCGCGCGCCATCGTCCATCGTCAGCGTAAAGCGATATTTGCCGGCGGCGAACAGGGCGCTGCGCGTCCACCGCGCGGAAAATTTTGTGCCGGGAATATTGCCGCCCGGCCCGCCAGCGCCGAAATTGAAGTTGATCGCGAAATCGTTGCGGAGGAAAATGGGCGTGCCGCTTAGCGTTGGATTGTTGTAATATTCGCCGCGCCAATCGGGGAAATTGGCGGAAAAGATTTGGAGTTGCGCTTGCGCCGTACCCGCGCGTTCGAAATATTCCATTCGCACGAGATGATACGCCTGCGTGAGATTGACGGCGACGGTATGCGCGATGGGTTTCTGCTCGCTCCACGCGTCGAGCACGAGTTGATCGTCCACGAACACGCGCGCGCCATCGTCGGTCAACGTAACGAAGGTCCAATTGCCGGGCGTATCGAAATACACCCAACGCGTCCAGCGCACGGAGAAATTTTCGGCAGGGATGCCGGGCGCGGGGCTGGCGCTCCCCCAATTGAAATTAATGTCAGGGTCTTGGCGGGTGACGGCGGGGTTGCCTTGCAGATCGGGGTTGGTGAAATACGCGCCCGTCCACGCGTTGATGGTTTGCGCGATGCCGGGCGTTGGCGTGCCAAACAAGGTGATCCAAGTCAGCCCAATGAGAAGAAGTACTTTTCGCATTGTCCTCCTATGTGCGGCGCAGTATAAAAGAGAACGGCAGTTTCGGCAACTGGTACCAAAGAGAAACCCGCTTGCAACACAAGCGGGTTTCTTAAACAGTCGCTAAAAGTTCATCTCGCTCAATGCTTTTACTGCAACAGCCCGGTGCATCGCGGCGCAAAATTCACCGCGTCCACGACGACGGCGGTGGACATGAATGCTTCGCCCGTCACGTCCGACAGCGAGACGTACTCGCCGCCGGTGCCGCTAAAGTTGAACGTGCCCAGACTGACCCATTGATTGGCATACGCCGCTTGATTCACACGCCGCGATTCGTACTTGCCCGCGTGCGAAATCCAGTAACGCGCGCTCTGCGTTGAAGCCACCCCCGCCGGAATGTAGACGGACACTTCATAGTAACATGCGCGAGTCGGCGGCAAATTCCAACGCGCCCAGTTGTATTGCCCCTGCGTGTATTGGTTGTTCGCTGTCCAGAAACCAATGCCGCCGTACCCGTTCGCAAACGCGACCCAGCCATTCGGATCGCCGCCTTTGGAAAAATTCGGGTTGCGCGTGTCAATCGCCAGATCGAACGGTTGCGGTCCGGGTTGGGGACCCGGTTGCGGGCTGGGCGATCCGCCGCTCGTGATATTCACCGACAGCGAGGCGGGCCCGCTCGCCTTGTAGTATTCGACGCGCCAATCGTGTTGCCCGGCGGTGAGATAGACGAGCACCGCATAAGTTGCGGCGGGAACCTGGGTATGCCACTGGTTGATCGCAATGTTCCCGTCCACCCACACGCGCACGCCATCCGACGCGGACGCCGTGACGGTGTAATACCCGGTTGTCGGCGCATCGCGCTTCATCGTCCAGCGCGCCGACCAACTGCCACCCTGCGAAATGCCCAACCCGGGCGAGGCATAACCCCAGTTGAAGGCAAGGTTCGGATCGTCGCGGAACAAGATCGGCGGGTTGCCCAACACCGCGTTGTTGAAATATTCGCCGTGCCACACGGGCCCAATGGGTTGCGGTTGCGGCGACGGGTTATAGTGCCATTTCAAGTGTGCTTCGGCGAGACAGCACGCTTGGTAATATTCCATCTGCACCAGGTGAAATGCTTGCGTCAGATTCAACGTCACGGCGCGCGCGGTGGTTGGTTGATCATGCCACGCGTCGATTACCAGTTGCCCGTCCACCCATAAACGCACGCCGTCGTCCGTCGTCGTCGTGAACGTCCAATTGCCGGCGTAATCCATAAATACCCAGCGCATCCAGCGCACGGAAAAATCGGTGCCGGCAATGCCGCCGCCGGGTCCTCCGCTACCCCACACAAAGTCGAGATTCGGATCATCGCGGGTGAAGACGGGACTGCCTTGCAAATTCTTGTTGTTGAAGTAAAAGCCGGTCCAGCCCGAGGCATATTGGGCAGACGCAGGCAACGCGCTCGTCAACGTCATGACGACGAACAGCAAGACGAACAAACCCACCCCTAATGCTGTTCTCTTCATTGAGACCTCCTTGAATCATTCCGCAAATTTTGCTTCAACCATCGGCTACATAAGATTATACTACCAAATTTCGGAAATCGCAATAGCGCATACGCCCCGCTCAGGGCTTTTCAAAAGTCAGGCGACCCTCATCCCAACCTTCTCCCTCAAAGGGCGAAGGGGTAAATTCCCTCGCCCCTATTGGGGAGAGGCGATAGCGCGTCGTCTGTGCGGCATTCTGCCGCGTTATGGACGCGCTAGCGGGGTGAGGGGTGATGTCAAGC
>CAIKBD010000164.1 GCA_903825565.1 uncultured Anaerolineales bacterium
CAATTCAAATCCCTCCAGTAAATTGGCGCGATGATTGAGCCGATTCTGATCGGCGGCTTGGCGTTTACCCCAATGATCATGTTCAGATACAACACGGATCATTGATGCAATGGTAGGACTTTAACCTCAGCGAGGTGGAATCGAGATGTCTCATAAACGAGGGGTTCCGACCCTGAAAGAAATTACCCTGGCGCGACTTATTGAGTTGACCGCACCGGTGCCAATGGATACATTGGTATCTCGCATCCTCGAACATTATCCTTCGGCGGGCAAGCGTCCCGGTCAGCGAGTACGCGATCTCCTGCGCAGTTACGATCTAACCGGGGGCGAACTGGTCTGGCTTGATCCCGAAACCATTGTCCCTTTGCGTCTGGCGATGCCCGGCGTACGTTGGCGGATCGGATTGGGAACTGAAGAGGTCAAGCAAGGTATGCTGGCGGTGCAACCTGGTTTTGTTCCTTTTCTAACGAATCGCCTCGGGCGAGTCATTGCGTCAGACCAGATCGAATTTTTCGATGTGAATGACCAACGTCTACCCACTCAGCTCACCACCTGCCCCATCAAACGCAAAACCATCGACGGCGAATACGATACCCGTGACGAACCCGTATTTGATGTGAAGGCTTGGTTGCACTTCTGGCGTCCACACGCCCATGACAGTGTGCTGGTCACTATTTTGAACTGGCGTCCAGCGCGTCTGCGTTTGGAATTTGAGCCGCGCGCGCACTACGACCAACCGGCCATCACGGCGCAAAATCGCGCGCTGGTTGCCGCGATTCATGTCTTGTTGGATGAATCACAGGACGAACGAATTCACCCTTATCCGGCAATCTTGACGGCCTTGGCGCGAATGCCCAGCGCACGCCATTACCCGGTGACACCTGGCTAGCCGTGCTGATGAACGCGCCCCATTTTTTTTGTAACCGATTTCGATATTGAACCCAGCCAGGGCAAATCCACTCTGGACTTTTGGCAAAGTGATTGGGACGACTCGTTGGTAGAACAGAAATTCACCCGCGAGCAAGGGAGGCAGGTCTATCGCTTTGTGGCGATGAAAAACGATGGCGCGCACAGCAAGGTGATCGAAATCTTGGGCAAGCACACCCTCGCCGATTTCGATGATATGATGCGTACCGCGTTTGATCTCGATTTTTCCGATCACTTGAGTGAATTTACCCGCGTCTTTGACCGTGGTCGCGGCAAGAAATCTCGCAAGCAAGAATATGGCGAAATCAATCCCTTTGAGCCAACCCCTGCGATGCAACTACGGCTGGCGGGTTTAGGCTTGGAGCCGGGCGCGAAATTCAATTACGTGTACGACTTCGGCGATTGGCTTGTGCACAAACTTGTGCTGGAATCGATTGGTCCCACCGAGCGCGGGCTTGATTACCTACGGGTGCTTGAGCAAGAGAAGCACGATGGCTAGCCGAATCAAATGGTCCGTGGTAGAAAAACAAATTGCATCGTTAGACCAGCCGGTGCTGTTGCATTTGATCAAGGAACTCTTTGAGGCTTCACAGGACAATCGAGCATTTTTTGCCACGCGGTTCCTAGATGTGGATGCCCAAGCCGGAATACTGGAGCCTTACCGCAAACGGATTGTCCATGAATTTTTCCCAGCACGTGGGTTGGCAAATTGGGATTGCGCGAAGCGCGCAAAGCGATCAGCGATTATCGGCGGGCCGCGCAAGATCAGGTCGGCACGCTCGATTTGATGCTCACGCATGTGGAGAATGGCTCACGGTTTACCAATGAGTACGGCGACATTGAAGAGTCCTTCTACAACAGCATGGAAGCGGTGCTGAACGAAGCGGCAAAACTGGTGACCCGTTATCCAGAACTGTATGCGCGATTTTGAGATCGTTTTATCGGACTCAAACGTGCGACCGCAGGAATTGGCTGGGGTTATGGGGATAACGTCAATGACCTTGTGGATGAGTTGGAAGTCAAGCTGGGCGAAGCCTGATCGCATGACCCGACTGACAAACCTTGACGTAGGCGGATCGACCCCAAAGCAAATCTTGATCGAGGTAGAAAGAGTTAGCTAGTTCCTGTCGGAAAATTCATTTTGTTTGGCGTTTCGAGCCGCGACGACGGTTGTGAAGTTTTCGGGCAATTACCACCAAGTTAGCCACGACGATGCCCCAACCAATCCACCGCTCGAAACCGTCGAGTCCGTGATTGGGACACCGACGCAACTGCACCGTGCGTCGAACGACACTAATCCGACCTTCGATACCGTTGCGAAATCGTTGGCCCTGTTTGAACCAGGGTTGCTTTTCACGCTGGCGTTGCTTGGTTGTCAAGCGACCTGGTTGTGGGATTGCAAATTGCTTTACGCCTGCCTGCCGCGCCCGCCGTTTGTTCGTCGGAGAGAAAAAGGCGCGATCTCCAGCCAGGACATGCGGCGCACGATGGAACAACCGGTGGTGCTCGCACAGTGCGGGCAACAGCCAGGATTCATCGGGGGGATTGCCCGTGGCGATGTTTTTCCAGGCAATAATCAAGCCACCGTCCACTTCGGCATAGTCGACCTTGTGGCCAAACTCGGTGTCATGCGGTGGCGCTTTGCCCCGACAGATAATTTGCGTGTGCGGCTCCACCAGACTCACGACTTTCTCAGCCGCCGGTACGCTTTCGCCGTGCCACACCCGCCGTTCGGTTTGCACCATAACCTGTTTGACCAAAGGAAGCAGGGCACGGAACTGATTATGCAAACGTTGCGCGGAGGGCTCCGACGATTGGCTCAGTGCTTCGGTCACTGCTTGACTTTGCGCGACCGTAGCGCGGGCAATTGCCAGAAGTTCAGAATAGGCTTTATTTACGGCTTTTTTTTAACCTCGCCGCGCTTCGCGGTTCGTTGCCGGGACTGACTGGCCCGCGACCAGCGCGCAATCTGTTGCATCCGTCGTCGCGCGCCACGGTTGTGACTTTGGCAGAGGTTTTCCTCCTGAGAGCACCTCG
>CAIKBD010000165.1 GCA_903825565.1 uncultured Anaerolineales bacterium
AAACCGGTTCACGCAACTCGGTTCACCGAGTTTTCACCGACTGAGCCGTCGTTTTCAAACGACGGCGGTAGCACCCAAAATTTTGACGCACACCCCACTTGCGCGCCAGATGCCAAGACCGGCGCTGTACCCGGCGCGGCGCGTTTATTTGTCTTCGATTTTACTTGTGTTATAATCGCTAACGATTTCGTTCAAGGATAAGAAAAAGCCGATGAATATTGCCATGCTGAGTGTTCACACTTGCCCCCTGGCGGCGCTGGGCGGCAAAGAGACCGGTGGCATGAATGTGTATGTGCGAGAATTATCGCGCGAACTTGCCGCGCGCGGTCATCGCGTAGATATTTTTACTCGCTCGCAAGACCCGGCGGTACCGCACGAAGTGCCCGGTCTAGAGATCGGCGCGAATGTGTTTCACATCCCCGCCGGTCCCGAAGCGCCCTACAACAAACATCGTTTGTTCGATTACCTGCCGGAATTTACCGCCGGTGTGCACGCTGTCGCCGCACACGAGCGCGTGCGGTATGACGTGTACCACGCCCACTATTGGCTGTCGGGCTGGGTGGCGCGCGAGTTGCAAAAACGCCAGCCCGCGCCGATGGCGCAGATGTTTCACACGCTCGGCGCGATGAAAAATCGCGTTGCTCTGGGTGAGGCGGATCGTGAAACCGAGCGGCGCATCCAGGTCGAGCGCGAGATTATGCGCCACGCGGATCGCATCGTTGCGGCAACGCCGCGCGATGTGCAACAGATGGCCCAGCTGTACGCCGCGTCCAACGAAAATATCGTCGTCATTCCACCGGGCGTGGACCGCAATCTGTTTCATCCGAAAAATATTGCGGACGCGCGGCAATATTTTAAGGAAGACCATAGCGTGCTGTTCGTCGGGCGGATCGATCCGGTCAAAGGGATTGATACGTGGTTCAAGGCAATGGCGCTCGTCGTTGCGGAAACCCCCGCCTTGCGCGGACGGCTGTGCGTGTGTTTGATCGGCGGCGATGTGGACGAGGAAGAACCCGACGCCGAGATCGCGCGTTTGCAAGCGTTAAAAGACGAACTGGGCATCGCCGACATTGTGACTTTTCTCGGTCGGCGCGCGCAAGACCAATTGCCGTACTATTACACGACGGCAGACGTGGTCGTGATGCCCTCGCGTTATGAATCGTTCGGCATGGCGGCGCTTGAAGCGATGGCATGCGGCACGCCGGTTGTCGCTTCGGACGTGGGGGGCTTGTCGTTCGTTGTGCGCGACGGCGAAACCGGTTTTCTCGTGCCCGAAGGCGACGCGCGCGCAATGGCAGATTGCCTGGGGCAATTGTTGCGCGATCCCGATTTGCGCGCGCGCCTGGGCAAGCGCGGCGTCGAGATCGCGCGCGAGTACGCCTGGACGCGCATTGCGGATCAGATCGAGGCGATGTATTGCGACCTGCTCCAACAACGCGGCAACCCAACCAAACTGCCGTAAACCCCACCCCGCTTTGCAACCAACTGCGCTCCGCCGAGAATCGGAGCGCAGTTGCATTTTGTCTGCTGGTTCTTGTCTGGCTCGAAAAAATATTCCGCGCCGCGCCATTTTGTTCTCGCGCCGATTCTCGTGTAAAATGGCGCAACGAAAATTCGAGGTTGCCATGTCTACAACCCAAGCCCTGTTGAAATTTTTTGCGGCGCGCCTCAATGTGCCGAGCGACGCGCTCGAACAATTCTTCATCAGCGCGCGCCTTGGTCGCCCCGCCGAAACCGCGTTGCCATTTCCCGCCGAATTGATCCCGCTGGGCGCGCGGCTCGTTTTGCGCGGCTGGCGCAACAATAAATTCTTCCCGACCAATCGCGATTGGGTTTTGCCGTACTGGGCGGAACGCCAATTCGATCCAAGTGATCCGGCATTTTTGCCGCGCGGGATGAATTTGTACACGATCAACTACACGCACCGCGATTGGACGATGATTGGCAACTTGCACAGCCCGCACGAAGCCGTGATTGACCTGCGCGGTCTCGTGACGCCCTGGTTCGATGGCTGGTCGCTCGATGTGTGGCTGGCGACCGAGGAAAAATTTTTCGCGCCGTCGCGCCTCGCCGCCGGCGCGATCGCGCAAGCCCTCGCCGAAAATTTGCCGCTCGTCGTCACGCAATTTCGCGCGGGCGATCTAAACGTGCGCCGCGAAACGTTTGCTATCGCGTGCGATGGGGAACGCGTCGTCGAGCAAATCACCATTGAGAACAAGATGCGCGCGCCGCGCCGCGCCACGCTCTACCTCGCTCTGCGCCCGTTCAACCCGGAAGGCGTCGCGCTCGTGCGTGAAATCGAATACCACGCGCCCGGAATTTTTCTGGTGAATCGCGCGTTGGGTGTGGTTCTGCCCCAGCCGGACGAAATCGCGTGTAGTGATTTTGCCGCTGGCGATGTCGCGCTCGCCCTGCCGAAACTGAACGGCACGACGCGGGCGCACTGCGCCGCCGGTCTCGCCACTGCCATCGCCGCGTATCACGTCGAGCTCGCGCCGGGCGCAAGCCAAACGTTCACCGCGCAAATGCCGCTCACGCGCCAAGACCTCGACGACGAGGAAATTGCCCATCCCCAGTCCCTGGTTCCCAATCTCCCGCCCGATGCGCGCGCGCAAACGATCACGACCTGGCGCGAGAACCTGGGCCGCGGGATGGCGATCCGCGTGCCAGACGAAAAACTCCAAGCGGCGTTTGACGCGAACAAGGCGTACTTGCTCCTGTTGCACGACGGCGACACGATCACGCCGGGACCTTGGACGTATCACCAGTTTTGGTTTCGCGATGCGGCGTTTCTGCTGAACGCGCTCGCCAAAGTGGGTTACTTGGCTGAGACGCAAGCCGTCCTCGAACGCTTTGCGCGGCGCATCGCGAAAGACGGCTACGCGCGTGCGACCGAAGGCGAGTGGGATTCCAATGGCGCGGCGTTGTGGACGTTCGTCGAGCACGCGCGCTTGGCGGGCGACACCGGTTTGCTCGCCGGCAATTATTGGAACATTTTACGGATGGCGTCGTGGATCAATTCGAAAAGGCAAAAGACCAAAGTTAAAAGTAAAAAGCCGGCACGCGTTCCACACTTTGGGTTGTTGTCGCCGGGTCCCAGTGCGGAGCATTTAGGTCCGAGCGATTATTTTTACTGGGACGATTTTTGGGGGCTTGCCGGTTTGCGCGCCGCGGCATTTGCCGCCGCGTGGTTGCAACAGCCGAACGATGCGGCGAAACTGCGCGCAAATTTTGAAGCGTTCCGTGTCGATGTGGACGCGTCGCTGACCCAGGTTGCCGCGCAGTTGGGGCGCGCGGCTATGCCCGCTTCGCCGTACCGCCGGCTCGACGCCGGGATGATTGGCTCGCTGGCGGCGTCGTATCCCCTGCGCCTGTTCGCCGCAAACGATCCGCGCATTGTGGACACGCTGTCCGCGCTGAAAGAGGTCGCCTGGATCGAGGACGCGTATTTCAATCACGTCGGTCATTCCGCGTTCGGCACGTACTTGTCGTTGCACGTCGCGCAGTGTTTGCTGTTTCAGCGCGATCCCGCCGCGTGGAAAACGATTGACTGGGTTTTGCGTCACGCCTCGCCGACGTTCACCTGGGCGGAGGGGATTCACCCGCGCACGCGGTGCGGCGGCATGGGTGACGGTCATCACGGCTGGGCGGTCGCCGATTTTCTGTTGACCGTTCGCCACGCGTTGCTGTTCGAGGAAGACGATCACCTCGTTCTCACGCCAGCACTGCCGCTCGATTGGACGACCGAGATGAACGTGATCAAGGTCGAGCGTGCGCCGACTTATTTCGGCGACGTGAGCTTCACGCTGGCGTTCGGCGAACGCAACGCGACGCTGGTCATTCACAACGCATGGCGCGACGCGACGCTGAAATACGTCGAGTGGAATTTGCCGTTCGCGTTGAGCCAAGCCGGCGTGACGAACGGTACCGCCGAGATCGTCGGCAACACCGTGCGCCTCTCACCCGATTGTTCGCGCGTTGTGGTGATGTGGTAGTACGCGCTACGCACTACGCAATACGTATTACGTAGTGCGTAGCGCGTAGCTTGATGGGTATGCCCCGCAAAATTATTTCGCTCAACGATTCAACTTGGCGCGTGGCGGCTGTCGCGCAAAAACCATTTGGCGATGTGAACGATCTCGCCGCGGCGCGCGATTGGTTGCCGGCAACTGTGCCGGGCGATGTGCGGCTCGATCTGATGCGCGCCGGCATCATTGGCGATCCGTTTGTCGGCGCGAACAACGCGGACGCGCAATGGGTTGACGCGCGCGATTGGTGGTTCGTCCGTGATCTCGCGCTCGACCTGGCGCAAGCCGAGCGCGCTTTTTTGGTGTTCGACGGCATTGATTACCAAAGCGCAATTTTCTGGAATGGCGAACCGCTCGCGCGGCACGTCGGTATGTTCTCGCAACAAATCGTTGCGTTGCCAACCTCCAGCGCCCAGCGAGCAACGTCTCAACTCGCGGTACGCGTGTGGGGCGCGGATGCGTTGCCGAAATTGCGAACGACGCCACTCCAAAAATTATACGCGCGTTTGATCGCGCCGTTGTATCGCCCACCGGAGCATCCGTTTCCAGATCGGTACGCGACGTTGAAATGCCAGATGCAGTTCGGCTGGGATTTCGCGCCGCGCCTGCGAACGTGCGGCATTTGGGATGAGGCGCGCGTGGTGATCGCGCGCGGGGTGTTGATTCAAAACGCGTGGATCAAGCCAAAGGTCGAAGCTCACAAGTCAAACATGGCGCGCGTCGAAATAGAGTTGATGCTTGACTCGGATCGCGCGCAACGCGTGCGCGCGCGTTGTGTCGTGCGCGGCAAAAATTTCGAGTGCGCGGCGCAATCGTTCGCGTTCGATCTGCAACTGGCGCGCGGCGCGCAAACGCGCACGGTCACATTCGATCTGGCGGACGTGCGGCGGTGGCAACCCTGGGATCGTGGCGCGCCGAATGTGTACGTCGCCGAAATTTGCGTCGAGTCCGAAACCGGCGACGTGTGCGATGCGGTGAGCGAAACGTTCGGCATCCGAGAATTTCACTTGGCGCGCGTCGCCGGCGCGCCGGCGAACGCCGAGTCATGGCAATTTGTGATCAACGGCGAGCGCGAGTTTTTGCGCGGCGCGAATTGGGTGCCGCTCGATGCCATCCCGGCGCGCTTGACGCGTGCGGATTACGCAGCGCGCCTCGCTCAAGCGCGCGCCGCCAACATCAATTTTTTGCGCGTGTGGGGCGGCGGCTTGCGCGAAAAGCGCGCGTTCTACGATCTGTGCGACGAACTGGGAATTTTGGTGTGGCAAGAATTTCCATTCGCCGGCGCGATCTTGGATCGGTTTCCAACCGACCGTGTGTTTCTCGATCTTGTGCGCGCCGAGTGCGGCGCGATTGTGCGCGCGCTTCGCAATCATCCCGCGCTCGGCGTGTGGTGCGGCGGCAACGAATTTAGCGCGCGCGGCAACGCGCGCATCGTCGAAACCTTGCGCGCGGTTGTCGCCGAGCACGACGGTGCGCGACCGTTCAAGCCGGCATCGCCATACCGCGACGAATCGCACAACTGGCGCGTATGGCATCGCTTTGCCAACTTGCGCGATTATCGCAACGACGCCACGCCGTTCCTCAGCGAGTTTGGTTTGCAAGCGTTGCCGAATCTCGAATCGTTGAAAAAATTCTTGCCGGCGGACGCGTGGCGCGCGCCGCACGCGTCGTGGGCAGAGCATCACGCGCAGTTGCCTAAACTCGCGCGGTATGCTCAACCCATTTCGGCTGGGCGCGAACCGGCGGCGCGCATCGAAGAATTCATCGCGGCGACGCAACGCGCGCAGGCATTCGGCTTGCAAATCGCCATCGAGCATGTGCGCCGGCGCAAGCCGCAAACGGCTGGCGTCGCCGTTTGGCAGTTGAACGACTGCTGGCCCGCAATTTCCTGGAGCGTTGTGGATTACTACGGGAATCCCAAAATGGGGTATAATGAATTGAAGAGGTTGTATGCGCCGGTGTTTGCCTCGTTCGCGTATGCGCTGGCGACACGGCGCGGCGGCGATGTGGTGCGCGGCGATCTCTGGGTGATGAACGATCTCGGCGTGGCGTGCGCGAACGCGGAACTGCGCGCCGAGTTGAATGGCGCGGAAATCTTTGCGCGTGCGCTGGACATTGCGCCGGATTCGGCGACGCGGGTGGATGCGCTCGCGGTCACGCTCGGCGCAGGCGAAAACTGCTTGCGATTGACGATCACGCACGCGCGGCAGATTTTGTCCGATCACACATACGATTTGAATTTTTGCGACGTGGGCGAAATCAGTTGGCGCAACCTGCTGATGGCAATCGCTGGCAAGTGGTTGCTACGCTAAACTAGGACGAATTTGAAGGAGTAGAATGCGAGTTTTGGTAACCGGCGGCGCCGGCTACATTGGCAGTCAAATGGTGCGGCAATTGCTCGAAAATGGGATCGAAGCGGTGGTCGCCGATTCATTGGAAAACGGACATCGTGCGGCGGTTGCGCCGGGTGTGCCGTTGCACGTGGGCGATCTCAGCGACGCCGATTTTTTGCGCGCGCTGTTCGCCCGTGAAGCGTTCGATGCGGTGATTCATTTCGCCGGGTACATCGCCGTCAAGGAATCGGTCGAGAACCCGGTCAAGTATTTTCGCAACAATATCGAAGCGACGATTCGGTTTATTGACGCGATGCACGCGGCAAACGTGACGCGCCTCGTGTTTTCGTCATCGGCGGCGGTGTACGGCAATCCAACCCAGGTGCCGATTCCCGACGATCACCCCAAGCAACCGATCAACCCGTACGGCGAATCGAAATACCTGGTCGAAAAAATGTTGCAGTGGATCGGCGCGGCGACACCTTTGCAATCCATCAGTCTGCGCTACTTTAACGCGTGCGGCGCAACCCTCGACGGACAGTTTGGCGAAGACCATCCCGACGAAGGGCACATCATCCCGCTGGCGTTGCGCGCCGCGATGAACGGCAAGCCGTTCAATATTTTTGGCGCTGATTACAATACGCGCGACGGTACGTGCATCCGCGATTACATTCATGTCATTGATCTGTGCGCGGCGCATTTGTGCGCGCTCAACGCGTTGTTGCGCGGTCACGCGACGGATGCGTACAACGTCGGGACGGGGCGTGGCTATTCCAACCGCGAAATTGGCGCGGCGGCGCAACGCGTCACCGGCATCCCGTTTGCGATTCAGGTTGCGCCGCGCCGCGCCGGCGATCCGGACGAACTCGTGGCGGATTCATCGCGGTTGCAAAACGAATTTGGGTGGCAACCCAAGTATTCCGATTTGGAAACCATCGTCACATCGGCGTGGCAATGGCATCGGACGCATCCGCGCGGCTATGGCGATCGGTAGGGAAATCCTTGCGCCTAAACTTGCTACTTGCGTTCTAAGCCAATTTGGGCGAAGCCGTTATCAGAGGGGGTATTTTTGGGGGGAGCGAGCGCATTGGGCGGGGAAACGTGTCACTGTAATTGGGATATATGAAAATCGCAATCAATGGGATGTTCTGGAACCGCTCGACTACCGGCAGTGGGCAGTATATCTATGCGCTCGTGTCCGAGCTGGCACGCCTTGGAACTGAACATCACTATGTCGTGTTCGTGCCGCATCAAAATGATGAGCCGCCCGACGAGTTGCCGCCGCATGTTTCTTTGCGCGTCGAACCGATTCGGTTTTTCCGGTTGCGCGATAATTTCGGCAAGGTTTGGTTTGAGCAAGCCGGTTTTCCGTACGCGTGCTGGCGCGACCACGTCGCACTTGCCCACGTGCCTTATTTCGGCGCGCCGCGTTTTTCACCCGCGCGGCTTGTCGTCACGATTCACGACCTCATCCCGCTGATCCTGCCCAACTATCGCGGCTCGTTGTTCGTGCGCACGTACATGCAACTCGCGGCGGCGAGCGCGCGCCACGCCGACGCGATCATCGCCGACTCGGAGTGGAGCAAGCAAGACATTATCGCGCGGTTGCAAATCGATCCGGCGCGCGTCCGTGTGATTCACCTTGCCGCTGATTCGCAATATTGTCCTCTGCATGACCCGGCGCGCGTTGCTGTGGTGCGGCAAAAATACGCGTTGCCGGAAAAATACTTGCTGTATCTGGGCGGATACGATCAGCGCAAAAATGTGCGCGTGCTGATCAAGGCGTTTGCGCGCTTGCAAAAATATTACGACGCCGGATATCGCCTGGTGCTCGCCGGCGTAAACTTGGGCAAAGATTCCAAATTCTTTCCCGAGCCGCAACGGCTGGCGCGCGAAGCCGGCTTGCCCGACGATGCAGTGCAATGTTTGGGCTGGGTGGATGAAAGCGCCAAGCCGGTGTTGTACTCTGCCGCGACCGTCTTTTTATTCCCCTCGCTGTACGAAGGATTTGGCTTGCCGCCGCTCGAAGCGATGGCATGTGGCACGCCGGTCATTTGCGCCAACGCCACCTCGTTGCCCGAAGTCGTCGGCGATGCCGGCGTCCTCGTCGCGCCGCACAGCCCCGCCGAATGGGCGGACGCGATCCGTGACCTGTTGGACAATCCTGCACGCCGGCTCAAGTTGCGCGAACAGGGCTTGGCGCAAGCGAAAAAATTCTCGTGGCGACGCACGGCGCAGGAAACGCTTGCCGTGTACACCGCGTTGGCGTCAGGTTAAAAGCTAAAAGGCAAAAGCCGAATTCACAGAAAGGTAAACGGGTATGAGTTGGCTGGAACTTGAACCGATTGCAACCGTGCGCCGCAATCACGGCATCGAACATGCGACGGTGCACGTACTCACCGCGCGCGATCCCGGCATTCGCCTGATTGGGCGCGCGGACACGCGCGGCTTTAACATTTATGGTGACGTGCCCACAGAAGTGTTGCTGACCGCGGCGCAAGCCGCTTTGGCACGGCTCCAAGCCGGCGAACACGCGCTCGCCGTGCATCCGCGTTGCGGCACCAACTTGCTCGTCACCGGTGTCCTCAGTGCGCTGGCGGCAGTGATCGCCCTGGGGCGCAAACCGAAACTCGAAAAATTGCCGGACGTGATCGTGGCGACCACGTTCGCCGCGTTTATCGCGCAACCGCTCGGCGGGCTGTTCCAAGCGCGCGTCACCACTTCGCCGGATGCGCGCGGCGCACGCATCGCCGGCATCCAAAGCAGTCGGTGGGGACAAATGCCTGTGCAACACGTGGATATTGTGTGGGACGCCAAGCCATAAATGTATTACATTCTGTACGGCGAAGATGAACTCTCACGCACCGAACACGCGCGCACCCTGCGCGCGCCGATGAGTGATCCGCAATTCGCCGATCTCAACACGACGTTGCTCGACGGACGCACCGTATCCTTGAGCGAGCTCAAGCACGCGTGCGACGCGATTCCATTCCTCACCGCCGAGCGGCTGGTCATCGTCACCGATTTGCTCGCGCGGCTCAACCCGCGCCAGCCGAAAAAAGGCGCGGATGAAATCGCGGCAGAAGAAGAAATCAATCCCGATCTCGCCAAGGGCTTGCGCGAATACTTGCCGCAGGTGCCGGCTTCGACGCGTTTGATTTTTATCGAGACCAAGCCGCTTGCCAAAAACAACCCGACGCTCAAACAGGCGTTGCAGGATGTCGTTGCCAAGCGCGCCCAAGTCCACGAGTTTCCCGCACCCGCAGAAAAAACATTGCCCCACTGGATCGAACAACGCACGCGCGCCAAAAGCGGCACGATTGAGCCGGCGGCGGCGCACGCGTTGGCGCTGCACGGGGGCAATGATTTGCGTTTGCTCGACAACGAAATCGAAAAACTGCTGACGTATCGCGCCAACCAAACTATTCGGATCGAAGATGTCCACACGCTCGTCGCCAATGTGCACGAGGCGGATATTTTCGCGCTGGTGGATGCGATTGGTCGCCGCGAACGCGCCGCCGCGCTAAAATTGTTGCACGCGCAACTGGCGCAAAACGCCGCGCCGCTCTATCTCCTCACAATGATTACGCGCCAGTTTCGTTTGCTGGTGCAGATCAAAGACCTGGCACTGCGCGGCATGTCGGTGGATGCCGCCGCCGAAAAAGCCAAACTCCATCCCTTTGTCGTGAAAAAAACGTGGGCGCAAGCCGGCGCGTTTTCGCCGGCGCAACTAACGGCGATCTATGATCGCTTGCTCGACACGGATCTGGCGATCAAGACTAGCCGCGCCGATCCTGCACTCGCGCTCGATCTGCTCGTCGTAGATTTGACGCGGTGAGCGCGCGGCGCGTTTTTCGTCGCGTGCGCGAGGGTGTGCAGTGCACTTTTGAGCAGGGCGTTTTGACAAACCGGACGTTTTGACAAACGTCCCTACATCCGTGTGGGGGCGTTTGTCAAAACGCCCTTTATTCTTGTCGCGCGCCACGGCTTGTCAAAAGTCGCTTGACATCACCCCTCACCCCGATAGCGCGTCCATAACGCGGCAGAATGCCGCACAGACGACGCGCTATCGCCTCTCCCCAATAGGGGCGAGGGAAT
>CAIKBD010000166.1 GCA_903825565.1 uncultured Anaerolineales bacterium
CAGCAATTTGGGTCAAGGTCAACCCAGACTCCCCCGAGCGAAAACACAAGAGGATGTCAAGGGCTCTTTCCACTGTCCGCGTTGATGGCTGAGTCATCGCACTGTTCTCTATGAAAACGGAAAGATAAAAAAGCATCTGCGACGCAAACAAGCGTCAGAAGCAGATGCTTTGACCTTCAACAACTGGGCACTTGAAACTGGATTAGACTGTGCGATTGACACGGAATCGCTCTCCATCGAACGATGCGCCCACCTGCTTGAATGGGATGATTGGAAGGCGAGGGATGGACTAAATAAGCGGGTTTCAACAGATAAAACTTCGTTTTATTTGTTGAACACACTATATCATGAAAAAAGCCCCGTGTCAACATGCAATTTACGCGCGTCACCCTGAGCAGAGTAAAGAGTCTCCAGATTTCAAACGAGATGCTTCACCGCGTTCACACTTTGCGTGATGCCGCGTAACATCAATTCTTCACAATGCGGTGGTACTCACACGGTTGATTGTAATTTCCTGTTTTGTCCACCACGAGCACACGCAACCAATAATCACCCTTCAGCGTCAGCCGTGAATTCCAATAAAGCATGAGCGCGTCTCCAATTACTGGTGCGGTAGTTCTCCGCAATTCAGCCCAGTAATTAAAGTTGTCACGGTTGGTAACGCCAAAGATGTTGACAGAGCTAGAAATAGTTTGGTTGATGTGAGAACCCGTGATGTGTGTATTGGGGTCTTGCGTGCGCGCGAACGTGACCGGCTTGGTTATGCCGACAAACTCGCGCAGCAAAATTCCGCGAATGAGCATCAGATACAGCGACTCATTTTCCGTTATGCGCATCCCAAAGATAGCACTGACATGACACGTTTCAGTTTTCTGCCTTCTATTGCTTCGGAATCTGCGTAATACCGTACGGAGTTGGGTCGAGAATTTCCGGAATGCCATCGCCATCCAAGTCTTCCCAGCCCAACAATAGGGCGGACGGCAGGGGGTTGCAAAATGGCTGAACCCATTGGTCGCATTCAGCAAGGTCAAGGTGATAACCGGAATTTCTGCGTGCCCCTCTTGCCAAACGAGGATTTCACCATTATGTGACAGCGCCATCGGACCTGCAATTCGGCGGATGCTCCACAATTCCCGTCCCGTCTCGAGTTCGGACAAGTTAATAGTGCGCATCCACGTTCCTTCTTGGGTGATGCTCCACGCCAAGACTTTTCCTTGGGGCGTATAGACGAGTCCAGCATATCCATCGAATGATTTGAGCGCGCGCCCGGTGGCGACGTCCCAGGATTGGATTCCGTTGCTTTCTCCGCCGGAGACAACAGCATAAATGGTTTGACTATCCGTGGAGAAAGTAATGGCACCCACATTTCGACCGGCTTTTGCCAACGCTCGCAATTGGTTTCCATCGGCAACGTTCCAGAGCATTACCCCATCCGCCGATCCGGTAGCCAACCATCGCCCATCCGGCGAAAAGGCAATGCTGTGCATATCCAGTGGATTTTGGTTTGACAAACGTAGCGCGCGTGCAGTGGTCACATCCCACAACACGAGCGTCTCGGGTGCTAGGTCCTTCGTGTCATTTTCGCGCCTGGATCCACCCGCCGCCAAGATGCGACTATCGGGCGACCACGCCAGAGATGTAACATTTGCGCGTTGTGAGAATGCGACAAGTTGCTTGACTTTTCCAATGTTCTCGGCAGAAATCGCGATGATGGGTTGAGGCACTGACTCTGATCGGGGCGCCGACGGTGGAAAATTCCCAATAACGTAAAACGCGGCAACCCAGAACACACCCGCACAAAGTATGAGCAGACTGAGCGCGCCGACAATGGCCAAGCACGTGCGGTTTTGCTTGGGGAGGTGTCGTTCTTTTTTCATTTTTCATCCTTCATTCTATGCCACACCTGCCGGGTTAACGCAAGACGAAACCCGGACCGGTCTTGGTAAACCAACTGGGTTAAGGACGCCCTAGTCCGATATTTGAGCGTGAGATTGAATCCACTGCACAGCCAATTCGGTGCGCGAACGCACGCCGGTCTTGACAAACACGCGCGTCAAGATGTTTCTGACAGTCTTGTGGCTGATCGATAATTGCCGTGCGATTTCCTTGTCGCTTGCGCCCGTCGCCACGAGCGCGGTGATCTCGCGTTGTCGCCATGCTAAAGAATGAATGTGATTTGACATTGATTTTCTCCGCTTTCAGATTTGAATTTATTTGGGCTAGCCGTTTGATGACACACGCTCGCCGTGAGTGACATGGCTGGTCAAGATTTGACCCAGCACATTCTACTCAAGCTGGGTGGCTTATTTCTGGATGAATGGCAGATAAAGCACATTCGCGCGCGTTACCGTTACGGTGTATGTCTTGGTCGTTGTGCCGTCTTCCGCTGTCATCTTGACAGCAATTGGTTTGGAGCCCGCATTGAGCGCGAGCGCACTGCTGGGATTGCCTGATGCGACCGCGCTAAAAGTACCGCCATTGACACGCACCTGAATCGTCGCGTTCGTATTGCTCGCCATCGGCGTGCGTAGGGCGTGTCCTGCGCGTGAATGGAGATTAGCGCATAATTAGTGGTAAGAAGAGTGACACATTCGTTCCGCTTACGGTGAACACGGAGGAATTTGAAGTGCCGCCACCGGGCGCGCCATTGAAAACCGTGGCATTCGCCATGCCCGAAGATGCTAGGTCGCTACTGGGTATGGTTGCCGTCAATTGTCCGCCATTGACATAGGTGGTATTTCGATTGACGCCATTCCAGCGGACGATTGAACTGGAAATGAAATTTGTGCCATTCACGATTAGCGTAAAGCCGCTACTACCGGCTACCTTGGAGGAAGGATTGAGATTCGTAATGACGGGCACAGGACTGCTGGCACCATTGTATTCGTACGCGCCGATGTCACAGCGCGCATTCTGCGGGCGCGCAGTGCCACGCTGATCGTTGGCAACACAGTGAGTGCCCACACCATCCGATGCCCCAGGATTGCCGGCATTGATCGCGGGACTGCCCATCATCAGCGCGTGCGTGAACGTAGAGCCGCCGTTGTTCGCCAGCGCGCCGAGTGCGGGATTGATTGGAATGCTAGAGGAGCCAACGCGATCGCCATTGACGCTATCGGTCAGTCCTGTGCAACCAGAGTCAAAACCTAACAAGTTATAGCCCTCCGAGTACAGAGTTCCAAAACAATCAGGTCCCGACGAGGCAGTGTTTCCGGCAACCAAACTATTCTTTAGCGGGGGATATGAATACGCCTGCACCCCGCCTCCCGCGTTAGTTGCCTGATTGGCAGTTATGGTGACATTCGAGAGCGACGTAGCGCCGTGAACAACTAAGCCGCCACCACTGCCGCCAGTTAACGTGGTATTGTTGCTGATGGTGCTGTTGGTGATTGACAGGGTGCATCCATTTTCGTAGATTCCGCCGCCCTCTTTGGCTTGGTTGCCGCTGATCGTGCTCGCGTTCACCGTCAGATTGGCGCCGCCTTCGCAGTAAATTCCCCCGCCCTGTGAGGAATTACCCGATAGTTTATTGCCGCCGATCGTGCTGGTGTTCAGCGTTAAGGCACCTGCGAAGAGAGCGATACCTCCTCCCCAGGCGATGGTGTTGGTGCGATTATTATTGGAGATGTTGCTTGAGGAGATATTCGAAGATGTCGTCAACACGAGCGAGATTCCTTGTTGATTGCCGTCCACAGTTGCTCCGGCCATTATCAGATTAGCGCCATCAGTAACCGCGATGCCGGAGCTCCCATTCCCGTTGATTGTTCCACCGGTAATGTTCAATGTGTCGCCCGAAAAGCGAATCCCTTGCCCGTCATTGTTGTTGACCGTGACGTTGGTCAAGACCATCGAGTCAATACCAGCGGCGATGCCACCAGTTCCGGCGTAGCCAATGTGATTCCCGGAGATATCTGTTCCGTTTATGGTCGCGGTTCCACTACCGTTGGAGCACAACCCACCTGCTCCAGAAGCACCGGTGCCCGTATTCTCAGTGATGGCTCCGCCGGTAATGGTCAGCGAATCACCAGCGGAAATGCCACCGCAACTACCTGCGATATTTTCCGCTACTGTGACGGAGTTCAAGATTAGGTTGGTGTTCCAAGGGGAAGACGCGGTATGGATGCCACCACCCCCGCCTGCGGACGTATTGTTTCTTATCGTGACGGAATTCAAGGTTAGGGTGCCCCAAGCGACCAAGATCCCACCCCCACCATTTATAGTGCTGTCGTTGCCATTCCGGATCGTAATGCCGGACATTTGAACATTCGCGTTGCCCGCAATCTCGAAGATGCGATCGTTCCACCCCGTTCCACCTCGGATGGTTGCACTGCAACTGGGAAAACAGATTGCGCTACCAAAGTCAATCGTCGCGTCCTGGGCGAGGTCAAGATCGCCGTTTGTAGCACCGTCTCCACCTCCGGCGAGAATAGCCAGGGTGTAGGTCATGGCATTCGTCAACACAATTTCAGTGCCGGGGTGACTGTTGGCGTAAATGACCGCGCCACGCAGACTGCAATCGTTGGTGTCCAGCAGAGTGCACGCAGACGGAATCGGTGTGGGGTCGTCGTTGCGATCAACCAGAACTGTTCCCGCCGCGTGAACCGCTGGCACGGCAGTTCCAAAATTCAGTACACCGAGGAACAACAGAACGAACATGACGAACCTTGGAACGCGTTGCGCACTTGACGCACACGTTCTGTGGATAAACCGTAACGAGCCGTTCATTTTTCCTCCCCTTTGGTTGTGATTTTGTTTCGCAGACATTTATCCATCCATGATTTGCTCGTCCAGACGGTGATCTTATTGCCTGGCAACTACGCTGGCGCAACTTTTTCCCAGCCATCGGCTTGCGTCAAAACACTCAATTCATCCCGATTCGCAATCCGCATTTCCAAATAACCACACGCGCGACAGATATAGGTATCAATCCAAAGCGTTGTCTGCTTTCTGCCCGCGACAATCTCGACAATTGACGGATAGATTCCCGCAGTCAATCCATCCCCTTCCCGCGATGAGCCGCGATAGACTTCCGGCGATTGGCATTTCGGACAAGTCCCATCCTGCATTCGGACATTCCTCTCCCAGGTAGATTCCATTTTTTTCTTTCCATCCTTCCGTGCCAGGCGGCTAGAACATTGGACAGAAATTAGACAAACCAGTCACAGTCAAGTATAATCTTTTCAGAATCTGCTTGGTCACCGTTGACCACCTCGTTATGCCAGCTACAATCTATCAGAAATTCAGTGCCCAAAGTTGACGTTTCTTGTGCGATGTCTAACCCGGCTCGATTGAAGCTGTCAGGGCGTGAGGATTGCGCCGCGTCGTACTCATCTTTCTTGATGGAGGCAATCCGATGCCAACCAACCCGGGCGCAGTTGATCCGCAATCCTTTACCTCCTTTGGCGCATTGCTCCGTTACCTGCGCCGTCGCGCCATGCTCACCCAGCGCGAACTTGGCATCGCCGTTGGCTACAGCGAAGGGCACATCAACCGATACGAGAAAAACAAGTATCTGCCCGATCCCTCGACAGTTGCCGCACTGTTCATCCCCGCGCTCGACCTCTCGAACGAATCGAAACTTGCCGCGCGCTTAATCGAACTCGTCACCGCCGCGCACCAAACCTCGCCGGCTGAATCGCCGGCACATCTGGAATTTGCGTCAGAGCACATCCCGCCCGCCGCGCCGCACGAAATCACTCGCACCCACGCGCTCGCCCACGCCCGCGCGCGCCTCGCCGCCGAACGGCATCTGATCTTGTGTGGACAACCTGGGATCGGCAAGACGACGCTCGCCAGCGCGCTCGCGCGCAGCTACGCCGAAACAATGCCGGTATTCTGGTTGACCCTAACGGAAGGCGTAACGACTTCTGTCGAGGCATGGACCCGTCGGCTGGGTTGGTTTCTCATCGCGCGCGGGCAAACCCAGGTCAAGCCGCTCGTTGCCGCTCAAAGCAAACTCACCTTCGATCAAGAACTGACATTGCTTGGTTCCGCGCTGACCCAACAACTCGCGTTTCTCTGTTTCGATAACGCGGAACTGATTCGGTGTGATGAAGCGTGCCTCAAATTATTGCAACATCTCAGCATGACCACGCCCACGTGGTTACTCCTCACCACGCGCGAGAGTCTGCCGCTGGTGCGCGTTTCCGAGATGCCGCTGGAAGGTTTCGAGACAGCGGAAGGGTTGGCGTTCATCGCCCAGAGCACCAATTCCGCGCTCGACGAAAAACAATCCGCGCGTCTGCTCGACAAAGTGGGCGGCAGTCCGATGCTATTGCACCTCGCGCTGGGGCAACTCCTCGATCCTTCGTCCGATGTCGAAGCGGTGATCGCACACTTGGAAACCCAACCGCAGGTAGCGGGTTATCTCTTGCAAACGCTCCAGGCGCAATCGTCGCCTTCCGCGTGGCGCTTGTTGTCGTTGCTGGGGGTGTTTCAACAGCCGATCAATCTGTACGCTCCGTATTTGGTGGAGTTGGTGGAGACGGTCGGTGGAATCCAAAACCTGGGTGAGGGGATCGAGGAATTACAGCGGCGACACCTAATTGGCGATGCCGCGTCAGCGCGTCTGCATCCGTTCATCCGCGAGTACGTCTATCGCACATTGAACACGCAAACGGCATTGCAACAGCGCTTGCATCGGTTAGCGGGTGACTGGCTGAAAAATGCGAATGTGGATCCGGTGATGGCGGCGATGCATTACAGCCGCGCCGGTTTGCCTAACGAAGCGATTGAACTATTGGAAGAAAACAGAAACACGATCCGCGCGCATGGTCAGGTGCTGTCGGCGGCTACCATCCTGGACGAGATACGTCCTCAAATTCAACGACGGCGCCCGAATCAAAATGATTTGTTGCGTCGTCTGTTGACCCTGCGCGGCTTTCTTCTGACGAACACACTGCGGACACGGGAAGGGGAAAATGATTTGCGCGAGGCAGTTACGTTGGCAACCACCCCCGCCGTGCGCGCGATCATCATTTCAGAATTGGCGCAACTGACGAGTCGGCGCAAAGACTATGCAGAAACGTTGCGGCTGGTCGAGGCGACACGCGCGGAACTGGCGCCGGAGGATTTGCTGTTGCACGCGCGTCTTGCCCTCATTGAGGCAAGCGCGTATCGCGCGGCGGGAAACCAAAAGGAAAGTGACCGTAAAGAGACCGAAGCGCTAACGCTCGTAGACCAGATGATCGGGTTCCCGTTAGCCATTTGCGATGGCATTCGCGCGCGGGCACACTATGGTCTTGCCACCAACGCCACTCAGCGACGGGATTCCGCGGTAGCGATGAGCCACATTCAATCGGCGCTTGCCTTGTCGCGCACAGCCCACGATGTTGCGACAGAGAACCTCTGTTTGAATCAAATCGGGCAAATGTTCCACGAACAAGGTGATCTTGAATCGTCCATCAGCTATCTGAATCAAGCGGTGGAGGGAATGCTTGCAATCGGAGATATTCACAGTGCGGCATACTCGCGGGTCAGTCTGGCATACAACCACTTTACGCGCGGCGAAAATGCACAAGCCCTGGACCACGCAGAACGGGCAAGCCAAACCTTCCGCGCCGTGAGCGATATGAGCGGCTTGACAACAGCAGAAGAGATGCGCACAGACTGTTTGTTGTGGGATGGACGGATTCAAGAAGCGCGGCGCGTGATTAACCGGGTATTGCAAGAAGCCGAAGGACCTGGGACAGCGTCCCTATGGGGCTATCGTTTGCGGAAATTGGCAATGCTCCAATTGTTGCAAGGCGAAACCGATGCGGCGATTGCCACGTTGCGCCGCGCGCTCGATTTGCCAACCGCCGGTCTACGACCAATGATGCGCTTTGTACTGCACGGCACGCTGGCAATTGCGTTAGTGGTGGCGGGGGATCCAGAAGCGGCAACGCATACACTGGCAGATGCGCCAAGTTTTGAAGGACTGGCTCGCTTTGCGTTCTATGAGCGTGATCTGATCGAGGGCTATGTTGCGCTCGCCCGCGGCAATACGGTGATGGCACAACAGCACGCCGACCATGTCTTGCAACGCGCCAGCGAATATCCCTTGTATCGTCAGACCGCGCAACAATTGGTTGGAGCGATTCAACGTTCCGCGCCGCCGAGTGAGTTTCCCCGTTTGTTGTGGGTGGGCAATCCTATCGAGGATGATAAACCGGCTTGCTTGCCAAGCGAGCACAAACCAAAGTATTTTGGCAATGTCACATTCGATTTTTTGTAGGGGCGGGGTCATCCCGCCTTGATCCCAGGGCAACAAAACGTCGCCCCGCGTTAATCTGACATTGCCAAAATAGAAATGCCCAGAAAATGCATGGAGCCGCGTCGCGTTAGCAAAAGCGGCATCTCCCATTCGAGTTGCCGCTTCAAGGACATGGCTGATTTATTATTGCAGATTCACCGGGAATTTCTTACCTGCGTTGAGAATCCCCTGCGGGTCAAAGGTACGCTTGATGCTCTGCATCAACTCAATCTCAATGGGCGATTCTACCAATCCCAAATACGGTAATTTGAGCAACCCTACCCCGTGCTCGCCGGACAAGGTTCCACCCAACTCGGTCGCAATGCCGAAAATCTCCTGGCTCGCTTTTTCGACACGCGCGTTTTCATCGGCATTGCGTTTGTCGTAGAGGATGTTCGGATGCAAATTGCCGTCGCCCGCATGACCGAAAACGGAAATCGGCAAGTTGTATTTTTCGCCGACCTGCTTGATGCGCCGAATCGCTTCGGGAATCGCGGCGCGCGGCACGCTAATATCTTCGCCTAATTTATTCGGTCGCCGCCGCGCTAACGAGGGCGACACCGAACGACGCCCACGCCACAATTCGTTGCGCTCGGCTTCGGTCTGTGCCACACGAACTTCAGCCGCACCACTCTGCCGACAAATACCACCAATCTTTTCAATATCTTGCGTAACTACTGATTCGTCGCTACCATCGGCTTCGATAATCAAAATCGCCGCCGCTTGCGTGGGCAGACCCAGGTGCATGTACTCTTCAATTGTGCCAATCGTCGTATCGTCCATCAATTCCATCGTCGCTGGCAGAATGCCCGCCAGCAAAACATTGTTGACCGTGACCGACGCGTCTTCAATCTTGGGATACACCGCCATCGCCGTGCGCGTGAATTTTGGTTTGGAAACCAATCGAAGCAGAACCTGGGTTACGATTCCTAGCGTGCCTTCCGAACCGACAAACAAACTTTTCAGATCATACGCCGTCACATTCTTGATCGCCTTGCCGCCGATTTGCAAGATGCGCCCATCGGCAAGCACAACCGTCAGCCCCATCACGTAATCGCCGGTCACGCCGTATTTCAAGCAACGCGGTCCGCCGGCATTGCACGCCACATTGCCGCCAATCGTCGAATGTTTGATGGACGAGGGATCGGGCGGATAAAACAAACCAGCCGCTTCGACCTGGGATTGCAAATCGGCAGTGACGACGCCCGCCTCGACGAGTACCATCATATTTTCCATATCGAGATTCAAAACATGATTCATGCGCGTGAGACAAACACTAACCCCGCCATTGATCGGAACAGATGCCGCCGCCAGACCCGACCCCATGCCACGCGGCGTGACCGGCAATTTTTCACGATAACAAACCTGCATCACACGGCTCACTTGCTCGGTGTTGTTCGGCAAGACAATCGCATCCGGACAATGCTCAACCAAAGTGCCGTCGTAAGAATAAGTGACCAGGTCTTCGACCGAGGTCAAGACATTTTCGCTTCCGACGATTTGTTCCAATTCTTTGATGATTGATTCTGACAACATAGCCATTCCTATTTCTCATCGCCTCGATAAGCGCGATCAAGCAATTGAATTGGATGCATCACTTGCATCGGCAAATTCTCACGTTGCACACCCAGCCCCAATTGCATTTGACAACCCGGGCATCCCGACGCAATGACCGTTGCATCCGTTCGCGCAACGTTTTGCATTTTGCGCGCCAAGATTTGCATCGAGTCCCGGTAATGCGTGATCGCTTGCGTGCCCGCCGAACCACAGCACCAATCCGATTCGCGCATCTCGATCAGTTCCGCGCCGGAGAGTTGAAGCAATTGACGCGGCTGTTTCCATACATTTTGCCCGCGTCGCAAATGGCACGGGTCGTGGTACGTGACGCGAATTTTGTTTGGGTGCTCCGGCTCGCGCAACTGAATCGAACCCAGGAACTCGGAAACATCCTTGACCTTAGCGCTGAATGCGCGCGCGCGCGAATTGTATTCAGCGTCGTCGCTGAAAAACGAATGCCCATATTCTTTCAACGTCGAGCCGCATGTCGCGCAATCGGTGACGATGACATCTGCATCTAGTTTTTCCAGCGTTTCGATGTTGTGCTTTGCCAACGCGCGCGCGGTCTCGACATCGCCATAACCCAAATGCGGCATGCCGCAACATTTCACATTCTTGGGCATCACCACTTCGCAACCGTTCTCCGCCATCACGCGCACCGTCGCCGCGCTGGCATCGCTAAACACGAGGTTCTGAAAACATCCCAGGAAAAAGGCAACGCGATATTTTCGTTGACCGCATGCGGGCGTTGTTTCGGACACACGGCTTTTCGCCGAGCGCGACAATCGCGGCAACATGCGTTCCGAATCGCGTAGTTGCGCTGGCAAGGCATTAGAAATTCCCAGTTTGTGCACGAGCGATTGCACGCCCAAGCGTTGATAGAGAAACATCGGAAGCATCGCGGTTTCCATCAAATTCGCATTGGGGAAAACGCCTTTAAAGATCAACGGCTTGATCCAGGGTTGCGGTTCGGATTGATGGATGAGGTAACGCGCTTGCAGAGCCAAGTCGGCGGGCTTGATGCCGACCGGACAAATCGCATTGCACGCCAAGCAATCGAGACAGCGATACATCTTGTCGGTCAAGTTGTGCGAGAGTTTCAACTCGCCGGCAAGCGCCTTGCGAAGCAACATCAAGCGTCCGCGCGGCGAATCGGCTTCCTTGAAACTTTCGCGATACGTCGGGCAAACGGATAAACACAAACCGCACTTGATACAAGATAGATATTGTTGTTCGTCAGGAATCTCCATTCCTTGAAAAACAGTTTGATTGGATTGCATAGCCATTGCGCTACTTTCCGTTCGATTGGAAAATGACCGGCAAGGTCAATAAGGCATGCGGCACGAGCAACACGTCGAGGTTTGGGCCCAAGTCGCGTTGCGCTAGCGCGAGCGCCTCTTCCATCGTTGCGGCGGGAATCATTTTGCAAGCCGCCACAAGGTCGGGACATGTACTGCCCACGATAACGACTTGGGCTTGTTCCAAAACTTTAGCCATCACGAATGCGCGTTGCTGACCCGGCGGATAGCCGTTTTTGCGCGCATCGTCCAAAATGGATTGAATGTTCGGCGCATCGCGCATCGCGGTGAAAAAGCGTTGCTCGCCCACACCCGCGCCCACGCCCTCTTCGCACAAAGCTGGGATGATGAAATAGCCGCCTGGCTTGACCACAGAAACCGGGGCGAAGAACAAATACGACGGAGCGCGACTGGCTTGATAAAGGTTCGCGTCTTTGGGGAAACCCACACCGCCAATCGCCACATCGTACTGATGCGGAATCGCAACTTCGTACACCGCTTTGGCAAACGCCACAAGTTCCTCGAACGCCGGTTCGGGCGCGCCCGCGCCGACTTTGAGCACGCGATGATCGTCGTCCAACACCACATTCAAGATGAAACGCAGATTCGCGCGCCGCGCCGCTTCGGTGATGGCTTCGTGAAACGGGTTGCCTTCAATTTGTCCCAAGCGTGTCCCAGGATGATCCACAAACGCGGGACCGTGCGTATGCGCGATCAACGCCTCGCCTGCCGCGCCGACCGCAAGCGTTTTTCGCCCGCCCGAATACCCGGCGTACTGATGCGGCTCGACCAAACCGGTCGCAATCAACAAATCGGTTTCAATTGCCGCGCGATGCGCGGACACGGGAACGCCACCCGGCGTAACACCCAGGTCTACCAGCGCTTTGGGATTTTGCGGTTCGTTGTCAATCACGCGATAGCGCGCGACAATGTCCGCGCCCAGCTTGGCAATTTTTTCGGCGTGCGTCGAAGCGCGATGCATCCCGATGCCACACAGCAACGTGATGTCAGCATCGCGCACGCCTGCCCGTTCCAACTC
>CAIKBD010000167.1 GCA_903825565.1 uncultured Anaerolineales bacterium
GCTTGACATCACCCCTCACCCCGATAGCGCGTCCATAACGCGGCAGAATGCCGCACAGACGACGCGCTATCGCCTCTCCCCAATAGGGGCGAGGGAATTTACCCCTTCGCCCTTTGAGGGAGAAGGTTGGGATGAGGGTCGCCTGACTTTTGAAAAGCCCTGATGTGCATCACGGTTCGCGTTGCCCGCGTGGACGGTTTCGTAGTATAATCGCCCTGTTCGCACGTGTGACCGCTCGGCACACCCATCACCGGATCGAAAAGAGATGCAGATCGCAAACGAGTATGTAGCGGCGGCGGCATTCTTGGATGCCGCGATGAAGGAAATTGGCGCGTTGGCACAACCTGCCGACACACGCGTGCTCGACCTGGGATGCGGCGGCGGCAACTTGGTGCAGGCGTTGCTGGCGCACGGCTACGACGCGTACGGGTGCGACCTCAAACCGTTTTGGCAAGATGCAACAGGCGCACCGCTGGATCGTTTTGCGACGATCACGCCCGTGCCGTATCGCTTGCCTTTTGCCGACGGCACGTTCGACATCGTCGTGAGCACCAGCGTCCTTGAGCACGTCCAGGACAAGCCGGCGCTGTTTGCCGAAACCTACCGCGTACTCAAGCCGGGCGGCTGGGCGATGCACCTTTTTCCGGGCAAATGGTATTTGCCGGTCGAGCCGCACATCTACGTGCCGCTGGTCAATTTCTTTTTGCCGCACTGTCCGCGCGGGTGGCTGGCGCTGTGGGCGTGGCTGGGAGTCCGCAACGAATATCAGCACGGCAAGACCTGGCACCAAGTGGTTGAGGCGAATGTCCGGTACTGCACGCATGAATTGTCGTACTGGAGTAGCCGCGAGTACCGCGCGCTGGCGTTGCAGGTGTTTGGGGATTACGCGATGCCGATGGAGTTTTACCTTCGGCAAGGTTACGGGGGGAGCGCCAAATTGCTCCGCCGGTTTCCGGCGCGCCGGTTGGCCGGTTGGCTCGTCAGCCAAGTGCGGATGAGTTTTATTGTCTCGAAAAAGATTCGGTAGGTTACCGCCAATGCGCGGTCCCACATTGAGAGCAAATTATTCTTCCTCGCCACGTTCGGAATTTCTCAATTCGCTTGGGAGACGCATGGTTTTGTTCAGCGCGGCAAAATCATTTCCAAACTAAAATCTCTGACGAAAACAACTTGACTCCGAACAATTGTTCTGCTATAATCCAAGCATATCAAGCCCGCCGCGACGGAAACGGCAAACTAAAAATCACTCTGCCACTCTGACCCAACCGAGTTGAGCCGTCGCGCGAAAATTTTCGCAATGGGCTTGCGTTTTCGCCCTACTTGATGTAAACTGACGCCGCTAGAGTGGCAGCACAGAAGGAGTCCCAAATGGCAAGCGAAGCCGGCAAAACCAAATCGTTGGAAACCACCCTTGCATCGCTCAAGAAACGCTTTGGCGATGGCGCAATTATGAAACTGGGTGAAGCCACCAGCATGAAAGTGGAAGCGATTCCCACCGGTTCCATTTCACTTGACCTTGCGCTCGGCGTAGGCGGAATCCCCAAAGGGCGCGTCACCGAAATTTATGGTCCCGAAGCGTCGGGCAAAACGACGATCTGCCAGCACATCATCGCCGAAGCCCAAAAGATGGGCGGGGTAGCCGCTTTTATTGACGTGGAGCACGCGCTCGATCCGGCGTATGCCGCCAAGATCGGGGTAAACGTTGACGAACTGCTCATCTCTCAGCCCGACACCGGCGAGCAGGCGCTTGAAATTGCCGAAGCGTTAGTGCGCTCCGGCGCGGTGGATATCGTCGTCGTGGATTCGGTTGCCGCGCTCGTGCCGCGCGCCGAAATCGAAGGCGAAATGGGCGACTCGCACATGGGGTTGCAAGCGCGCCTGATGAGCCAAGCGCTCCGCAAACTCTCCGGCGCAATCAAGAAATCGAACACCGCCGTTATTTTCACCAACCAACTGCGCCAAAAAATTGGCGTCATGTTCGGCAATCCCGAAACCACCACCGGCGGGATGGCGTTGAAATTTTACGCTTCGGTGCGCCTCGATGTGCGCCCGATTGATCCGATCAAGAGCGGCGAAGATGTGATCGGCAACCGCACGCGGGTCCGCGTGAAAAAGAACAAGGTCGCGCCGCCGTTCCGCAAAGCCGAATTTGACATTATGCACGGCGTTGGCATCTCGCGCGAAGGCGACTTGCTCGACCTGGGCGTCGAATTGGGCGTGATTGAAAAACGCGGCGCGTTTTACTCGCTCGACGGCACACGGTTGGGGCAGGGCCGCGAGAACGTGCGCGAGTTTCTCAAGACGAACCCGGAAATCACGACCGGGTTGGATCGCAAGATTCGTGAAAAAGCCGGGCTGATCGGCGGCTTGCCGCCGGATTTCAGCGAAGCGGAACACGACGACGAGATCGAAGACGCAGACGATACGGAAGACGAGGAAGACGAAAAATAGCACGACTGCGATGCGCTCGCCCCTGGCGGGCGCATCGTCGTACTCACCGGGCTCGCACAGATGTTCGGGCGAGCCGATTGACCCATAGGATTTGAACGCAGTGGACTAGACTGGCACAGCGGGCGCGCTTGCGTGGCGCGCCGCATTGTCAGTGGGGCGATCCCCGATTCTCACACGCGCAAATGGATTGTAGAGCGATGCCGGGCAAAACATGGCACTGCCGGGCGAAACATAATCGTCATCGCAAGTTTCAATTGATCGCGGGGTTTGCCTAGACCTGGTATCCGCCCCGATCGGTCATTCCATTTTCCGGTGCGCTAAGAGTTGGTAAAAGAATAATTTCCCGTGTGTCGGCGCGAAATGGTGTCCGCACACAGGCGCGGAACAGTGTCCGCGCTCTACGTAGGGAACGCTCGCCGGAGCGTTCTCTCGCAGGAATTTATTTTTTAACGAACCCTAACAGGCAGCGGCAATGTGCGCGCGGCGCTAAAACCAAATTCATCGGAGAATCGCATCTGAAGTCGGCTGCGACACGGCACGCGCGTTTTACGCCGCGCGCCGCTGACGAATCGCTGTGGGTTGTTGCCCCAGCGATTTTTTGTTTCGGGAGAGGACACGCGAATGGCGGGACGCATTACCGCGCTTGAGCCGCAGGTGAAATACCCCAATCGCTTCAACGTCTACGTGGACAACCAGTTCGCGCTCGGCGTGTCCGCGCTCGTCGCGGCAAAACTACGCGTGGGACAAATGCTCGACGAAGCGGACCTTGCCGCGCTAGTTCAGGCGGAGGCATACGAGACGGCGCATGAAAAAGCGCTACGCTTTCTCGAACCGCGCCCGCGCAGTTCGAGTGAGGTCAAACAGCATCTCGCTAAAAAACAGATCGCGGCGGAAATTATCGAGCAAGTGATCGCCCGGCTCACCGAAGCGGGTTTGCTCGACGATGCGGCGTTCGCCAAGTATTGGGTGGAAAACCGCGAAACGTTTCGCCCGCGCGCCGGGCGCGCGTTGCGCTTTGAACTGAAACGTAAAGGACTGGCGGACACCGCCATTACTGAAGCCGTCGGCGAGATTGACGAGAGTGAAAGCGCGTATCGCGCCGGCTTGGCACGGGCGCAACGCTGGAGCGAGTTGGAACGCCGCGAATTTATGGATAAACTCGGCGCGTTTCTCATGCGGCGCGGCTTTGGTTACAGCGTAGCCAAACAAGCCGCCACGCGTTTGTGGGACGAAACGCGCGCCGGTTCATAGCAGAGTACGAATCACAATTCGATTTGAGGCACGTCTGGAGGATTGGAAATGGAATGGGAAATCGTTCTAGCCATGTTAGCCGATGCGCTCATCGTCGGCGGGCTAGCGTTTGCCGCTGGATATTTGGTGCAGAAGAATATCACCGGCGCAAAAATCCAAGCGCAATCGGCGGAACTGGAAAAGAAACTCGCCGAGGCGGACGCACAAGCCAAAGACATTATTCTCAAAGCCAAAGACGAAGCGCGGCAACTGCGCGACGAAGAAGAGGCGGACCTAAAAAAGAAACGGCAGGACTTGCAACGCGAAGACGAACGCTTGCGCCATCGCCGCGAAAGTTTTGATCGCCGCCAGGAATCGCTCGAACAGCGCGAAAAGAAACTCGACCGCAAGGAAAAAGAACTCGACCGCATCCGCGAAAACCTGCAACAAAACGAAGCCAAGCAATTGCAAGAACTCCAACGCATCTCCGGTTTGACGACCGACGAGGCAAAGGCGATCTTGCTCCAACAAGTCGAAAAGGACACGCGCCAGGACGCCGCGCGCTTGATCCGCGAAATCGAACAGCAGGCGCGCGAAGAGGGCGACCGCCGCGCCCGCGAAATCATCACCACCGCGATTGAACGCGTCGCCTCCGACCAAGTTGCCGAGACGACCGTTTCGCTCGTGCCGCTGCCGAACGACGAAATGAAAGGGCGCATCATCGGGCGGCAAGGGCGCAACATTCGCGCGATTGAGGTGGCGACGGGCGTAGACCTGGTAGTTGACGATACCCCCGAAGCCGTGATATTATCTAGTCACAACCCGGTGCGGCGCGAGGTGGCACGCGTCGCGCTGACCAAACTGATCACCGACGGGCGCATCCACCCGGGGCGCATCGAAAAGATCGTCGAA
>CAIKBD010000168.1 GCA_903825565.1 uncultured Anaerolineales bacterium
GACATCACCCCTCACCCCGCTAGCGCGTCCATAACGCGGCAGAATGCCGCACAGACGACGCGCTAGCGCCTCTCCCCAATAGGGGCGAGGGAATTTACCTCTTCTCCCTTTGAGGGAGAAGGTTGGGATGAGGGTCACCTGACTTTTGAAAAGCCCTGCCCACAATTTCGGTTCGGTTGCCAATTGCTTTCCCCTGTGCTATAATCCCCGCCCGTGATTTCAAGTCATCGTTCATTGGCGCAAGTTTTGCTTGCGCTCGGAATCGGAATTTTTGCCGGCTGTTGTTGCGGCGGCGTGATCATCTCCGCGTTGGTCGCGCAACCGGCCGTTGTGGGTTGGGTCGCGCCTTCGCCGACGATCACCGCCACGCCGTTGCCGCGCGTCTTTGCCACGATTACGCTCGCGCCGCAAGCGACGCGCACGGCGACGCCCGCACCATTTCTGCCGCCCGCGACGTCGCCTCCACCGGTGACGGTGACGAGCGTTGTGACGGCAACGCGCACGCCGATCATCATTCGCTCGACGCCCTATCCCGTGATGCCGCATTTCATGTTGGCGCGCCCCGTGCCGCTTGGTGCCGACCGCACGATCCCAGCGCCGACGTACTTGTACGGCACCACCTCGCGCGGCGATTACGATGTGCATCACGGCGAGGAATTTGTCAACCCGACCGGCACCCAGGCGTTGGCAGTCGGCGATGCTGTCGTCGTTACCGCCGGCAACGACACGACGAGTCGGCTGTGCGGCGACGACGGCAAAAAAACATGCGGGCGCGATATTAACTATTACGGCAACTTGGTCGTCCTCCAAATGGATCGTGATTTCAACGGGCAACGCGTGTTTGCCTTGTACGGACATTTGAATCGCATCCTTGTCAAAGTTGGCGACCGCGTTAAACCCGGTGACGTGGTGGGCGAGATCGGCATGACCGGCATCGCGCTGGGACCGCATTTGCATTTTGAAGTGCGGCTGGGCGTGAACGATTACACGCACACGCGCAACCCGATCTTGTGGATGACGCCGTTGCAGGGTCGCGGCGCGCTGGCGGGCCGCTTGATCGAAAAGGGCGCGCTCGTGCGCGGCGCAACCGTCAACCTGTATCGCGCCGATCCGGAAACCTTGGTGTACGCGACCGAAACGTACAGCCGCGATGAATTTCCGCCGGTCAACTCGGACGACGAGATGAACGAAAATTTCACGTTTCCCGATCTCACGCCGGGCGATTACATCATTCGCATCGCCAACCAGCAGTATGCGACGCGGATCACGGTCGAAGCCGGCAAATTAGTGTTTGTCGAACTGGGTAGCCCGTAAAAGTCACCCAATTCGGCTGGTTCGATCTTCTCGGGGTTTGAACTATGAGTAACGTTCGCGTTCGTTTTGCGCCGAGTCCAACCGGCGCGCCGCACGTCGGCAACATTCGCACCGCGCTGTTCGGTTACCTGTGGGCAAAGCACACCGGTCCCTCTGGGAAATTTATTTTGCGGATCGAAGACACCGATCAGGCGCGCGAAGTTGAGAACGGTTTGGAATTGATCCTCGAATCGCTCCGCTTTCTCGGCTTGACCTGGGACGAAGGACCCGACGTGGGCGGCGCGTATGGTCCGTACGAACAATCGAAACGGTTGCCGCTCTACCAGGCGCACGCCGCGCAATTGATCGCGCAGGGCGACGCGTACCATTGCTACTGCACAGCAGAACGCTTGGAGCAAATGCGCGCCGAACAAAAAGCGCAAGGTAAACCGTCGCGCTACGACGGCGCGTGCCGGCAGCTCTCGGCGGACGAGCGCGCGGCGCACGAACGCGCCGGCGATGCGCGCGTCGTGCGGCTTGCTGTGCCGCGCGACGGCGTGACGACGCTCCCCGATTTTATTCACGGCGATCTGACGATTGCGAACAAAGAAGTGGACGACCAGGTCTTGCTGAAATCGGACGGCTTTCCGACGTACCACCTTGCCGTTGTGGTGGACGATCACCTGATGCAGATTTCGCACGTGATGCGCGGCGACGATTGGATTCCCTCGTTTCCGAAGCACGTCTTGCTGTACCGCGCGTTCGGCTGGGACATTCCGCCGCACGGTCATTTGCCGAACGTGCTGGGACCCGACAAGAAAAAATTGAGCAAGCGGCACGGCGCGACAAGCGTGTTGCAATTCCGCGACGACGGCTATTTGCCCGAAGCGATGTTCAACTTTCTCGCGCGCCTGGGTTGGTCGCTCGACGACAAGAACGAATTGTTCACCCGCGAAGATTTGATCCAGGTGTTTGCGCTCGACAAGATCGAGCACGCGCCGGCAACGTTCGATCACGCGAAACTCGATTGGCTGAACGGCTATTACATTCGCCAACTGCCGGCGGACGAACTGGCGGCGCGCTTGACGCCGTTTTTCGAGCGCGCCCAGCTACGCGCGGATGCGGCGACGTTGCGCGCGCTCGCGCCGCTCGTGCAAGAGCGGCTGAAAAAATTAACCGAAGCCGTCGCGCAGGCGGATTTCCTGTTCGGCGCTGATCCCGAATACGATCCGCAATTATTGATCGGCAAAGGGTTGGATGCCGCCGCCGCGCTTGCCGCGTTGCGCGCCGCCGCCGCCACGCTCGAAAAATATCCCGCGCTCGCCGACGAAGAAAAAATCGAAGCCGAGTTGCGCGCCGCCGCGCTGAATCTGGGTCAAAAGAACGCGCAGTTTTTCAACGCGTTGCGCGTCGCCGTGACCGGCAAAACCGTTTCGTTGCCGCTGATGGGCAGTATTCGCTTGCTCGGCTATGAAAAGACCATGCGGCGCATCGCGCGCGCAATGCTGTTGTTGGACGGCAAGTAGGTGGAGCAGGTTTTGCTCGTCGGCGTGGGCGGCTTTATCGGCTCGGTGTTGCGGTACGTCACCAGCGGTTACGTCCAGCAACTCGCCGCGAGTTTCGAGTTTCCGTACGGCACGCTCGCCGTCAACGTGATCGGGTGTTTTGTGATTGGCTTCCTGGCGCAGTTGGCGGATGCGCGCGGGGTGTTTACCGGCGAGGCGCGCGCGTTCGTGTTCGTCGGTATCCTGGGTGGCTTTACCACATTTTCCTCGTTCGGCAACGAGACGATGAATTTGTTGCGCGACGGCGAATTTCTGCCGGCGGCGACGAATGTGAGCGCGCACCTCATCCTGGGATTGGGCGCGGTGTGGTTGGGGCGTACCGCCGCGTACGCGATTTGGAAATGATGTTGTAGGAATGTGACGATGACTCTGCCGCAAGAGGGTTGCCTGCTCCGCATTTTTATCGGCGAAAGCGACAAGCGCGACGGCAAGCCGTTGTACGAATGGATCGTCTTGCGTGCGCGCGCGCAGGGTTTGGCGGGCGCGACGGCGTGGCGCGGCATGATTGGTTTCGGCGGGCACAGCCGGATTCACACGTTCAAGATCGAACGGCTGTCGGAAGATTTGCCCATTGTGATCGAGATCGTGGACACGCGCGTCAAGTTGGAAGAATTTCTCGCGCAGATCGAAAGCGCCATCGGCGAAGGGTTGGTCACGATGGAAAAAGTCGAGGTGCGGTTTTATCGGGGCGGAACTCGATAACGGCGCAATCACTCGATTCTCATAAAAATTTAATCTGGATTTTATTTCCGCCCGTTAGTATTCGTTGTTGTGATCCACAATACGCAATTGAAAATCTGAAATTATTTGGAAGGAGTTGTCTATGCCAGATGTAACCGCCAATGGCGCGGCAACGATCCAAGTGCAAAATCTCGTCAAGTCGTATGGCAATTACGAGGCGTTGCGCGATGTGTCGTTCCAAGTGCAAAAAGGCGAAATCCTCGGCTTTCTCGGTCCGAATGGCGCGGGCAAAACCACGACGATGCGGATTCTCACCGGCTATATGCCGCCCTCGTCCGGCACGGCGCGCATCGCCGGGTATGACGTGTTTTACGATTCGATGGAGGCGCGCAAACGCATCGGCTATTTGCCGGAAACGGTGCCGCTCTACACCGAAATGACGGTGTGGGACTATCTCGATTTTGTCGCGCGCTTGCGCGACGTGCCCAACCGCGACGCGGCAATCGAACACGTGATGGAGATGACGAACATTGGCGAGCGCGCCGACACGTTGATCGGCAAACTCTCCAAGGGGTTTCGCCAACGCGTCGGCATCGCGCAAGCGCTCGTGCACAATCCCGACGTGCTGATCATGGACGAGCCGACGATTGGTCTCGATCCGAAACAGATCATCGAAATTCGGAACTTGATCAAGTCGCTTGCCGGCAACCACACGGTGATTCTCAGCACGCACATTTTGCCGGAAGTGAGCCAGACCTGCACGCGCGTGTTGATCATCAATCAGGGCAAGATCGTCGCCGAAGACACGCCGGCGCGCCTGAGCGCGCGCTTGACCGGCGCGGCGCACATTCACGTGCAAGTGGCGACGCCGGCGGCGAACATTCCCAGCGAGTTGGAGAAAATCCAAGGCGTGCTGGGCGTGCGTGTGGCGGATGCGGACGCCGGCATTTACGAGGTGGAAACGAATCAGGGTAGCGACAAGCGCGCCGACCTGGCGGCGATGGTCGTGCAACGCGGCTGGGGCTTGCTGGAGTTGCGCCCGGTGAGTTTGTCGCTCGAAGAAGTCTTTTTGAAATTGACGACGACGGAAGAGGTGACGCGATGAAAAACGTTTGGACGATTACGGTGCGCGAACTCAAGGCGCTCTTCGTCTCGCCGATTGCGTACGTCGTCAGCGCCATGTTCCTCGTCGCGATGGGCTATTTGTTCGCGGCGATCCTGGCGAACACGCGCGAAGCGTCTATGCGGGCGACGTTCAACAACATGATCTTTGTGCTGTTGATTATGGCACCGGCGTTGACGATGAAACTGCTTGCCGAAGAGCAACGCATGGGCACGATTGAACTCCTCCTGACTTCGCCGGTGCACGATTGGCAAGTGGTGCTCGGCAAATTCCTCGGCGGGCTGATTCTCTACACCGTCATGTTCCTGGGACCCACGTTGTACTATGTGTTGATCCTCCAAGTGTTTGGGCCCCCCGATTATGGCCCCGTCCTGACCGGTTACCTGGGGCTGTTGTTGTTAGGCGCGGCGTATCTCGCCATCGGCGTGTTCGCCTCGTCGCTGACGCAGAACCAGGTGATTGCGTTTTTCGTCGCGTTGGTGATCTTGCTGTTGTTGTGGATCGCCGATGCCGCGAGCGTCGTCTTTGGCGTTGGCGCGGTGTCCGATGTGATGACCTACATCGCGTTGCCCCGCCACTTTAACGATCTCTTTCGCGGGGTGATTGACACGACGGACATTGTCTACGCGCTCAGCGTCGTCGCGGTTTCCCTGTTCGGGGCGACGCAAGTTTTGCAGACGAGGAGGTGGCGCTAATGCGCGAGAAATTATCCCAATGGGCAGATTACTTTGCGGCAGTCGCCTTGGCGCTGTGGGTCGCCGCCGGCATTCTGTTCCTGATGAAAACGCAGTCGAATGAAAATTTAGCGATCCTGGCGGGCATCGGCGTCGTGTTCTTTGCGCTGTTCGTCTATTTCAAATTCGCGCTCGTGCGCCAAGCGATGACGAGTCGCGTCGCGCGCTATAGTTCGAACGCGTTGATCGTGACCGTGGCATTCATCGGCATCGTCGGCGTGTTGAATTTTATGGGCGCGCGCTACCATTTGCGGCAAGATGTGACGACGGGCAAAACGTTCACGCTGTCCGAAAAAACGACCCAGATTCTCAAAGATTTGAAAACACCGGTGCAGGCGATTGCGTTTTTTACCGCCGTGGATTTGCAGGCGCGGCAAGAAGTGGAAGACCGCTTGCGCGAGTACTCGCGAATCACCGACAAGTTCACCTACCAGGTGATCGATCCGCAAGAGCAACCGCAACTAGCGACGGACTATAAAGTGCAGTTCGACGGTACGGTGGTGATGGAGCGCGGCACGCGCCGCGAAAACGCGCTACAGTCCGACGAGCAAAGTCTCACCAACGCGATCTGGAAAGTGTCGCAAGACACGCAGCCGACGGTGTACTTTACGACCGGGCACGGCGAACTCAGCCCCGACGAACCGGGCACCGACGGCTACAGTTTGATGAAGTCGGCAATGGAGTTGGAAAACTACAAAGTGCAGTTGCTCGATCTCAAAACGCTGACGAGCACTTTGCCCTCCGACATTGCCGTGCTGATCATTGCGGGACCTCGCCAGCCGTTCGATCCACAAGAAGTCAGCATCGTGCGCGAATATCTGAACAAGAACGGGCGCGCCTTGATTATGATCGGCGCAGCCCCGCTCGACAATCCGCAATTCAAATCCGGCTTGGACGATCTGTTGAGCGAGTGGAGCATTAGCGTCCGCAACGATTTGGTGATCGATCCCAAGCAAGGGTTCTTTGGTCAATCCCAAGTGCCGGTGGTCAACGCCTTTCGCGCGCACGCGGTCACGCAAGATTTGGCGGGGCAAAGCGCGTTCTTCCCCAGCGTGCGCTCGTTGCAAGTGGTCGCTACGCCGGCGAGCATGCGCACCGCGACGGTGCTCTTTTCCTCGAGCGATCAATCCTGGGGCGAAACGGATTTTGCGTCGCTGAAAGCGCAAAGCCCGAAACAGGATGACAAGGACGTGAAGGGTCCCCTCGATCTCGCGGCGGCGGTGGAAGCGCAAGGCGAAAACCCGGCGCGGATCGTCGTGATCGGCAATGCGAACTTTATTTCGAACGGCACGCTGAACGCGCGCATCACGGTTGGCGGTCAGCAACAACGCGTGCAATCCGGCAACGGGTTGCTGTTTGGCAACGCCTTGCACTGGCTCGCCGGACAAGAAACGTTGATCGCGATTCCGGCAAAACAGGCAGATCAGCATCCCGTGTTCTTGACGGCGGAGCAACTCGCGTTCGTATTCTGGTCGAGCTTTTTGCTCATCCCGCTCGTGATCTTGATCCTCGGCGCGTTGTTGTGGTGGCGAAGGCGGTAGTTGCGATGAAACCCCGAAACACGCTGATCCTTGTGGCGCTCTTCGCCGCGCTGGTCGGCTACCTGTACTTTTTCGAACTGAACAAGACCGACGCCCAGATCAGCGCGACGCTGGGCACGCCTACCGCGCGCCCTGATCCGTACGTCTTTCAGGTGAACGCCAGCGAGGCGCAAACGTTCATCATCACCGATCTCCGGTTTCCGCGCGCGATCAAAGTGACGCGCGACGGCGACGGTTGGAAGATGCTCGAACCGGTCGCCTACCCCGGCGATCCCACCAAACTCGATGCGCTCGCTTCGGTGATGAGCAATCTGCGCGCGACGCGGATGATCACGAATGTGACCAACCTTGCCGCGTTCGGACTCAACCCCGCTATGCTGGAAGCGCGGATGGTGATGAGCGATACGCGCACGTTCGGTTTTGTGTTGGGCAACAAAACGCCCGACAATCGCTACTATTACATTGCCTACACCGGCGACGCGTCGAAAGTGTTTTTGATTGACACGTCGTTGGGCGATTCGTTGAAAGCGTTGTTGGACACGCCGCCCTTCAAACCGACGGCAACGCCGACACTGAAACCACCGGAGGAGGCGACGCCCGCGCCCGGGGCGGAACCCACCGGCACACCGAAACCTTAAAACGTCTGGGAGAGGCGGAGCAAGTTGCGCCTCTCCCTTTTTATTTTTCGCGGCGGCGTGGTATACTAGAGGCGAAAAGGAGATACGCTTATGACGCAAACGGCGATCAAACGCATCGCGATTAGCACCGGCGGCGGCGACGCACCGGGACTCAACGCCGTGATTCGCGCGGCAGTCTTGTCCGCGCTCAATCGCGGCTGGGAAATTTACGGCATCCGCGACGGTTACAACGGCTTGCTGTTGCCGGAGCAATACATTGACGGCGGCTTGCTTCGCCTGACGCGCGAACGCGTGCGCGGGATTACGCATCTCGGCGGCACGATCCTCGGCACGACGAATCGCAACAGCCCGCTCAACTATCCGATTCAAGACGGCAACGGCAATGTGCAGTACGTCGATCGTTCGGACGAATTGGTACGCGCGTTTCGCTTGCACCATCTCGACGCCTTGATCACGGTGGGCGGCGACGGCTCGCTCTCGATCGCGCAAGTGTTGGCGGAAAAAGGTCTGCGCGTGATCGGCGTGCCCAAAACGATTGACAACGATCTCGACAAGACGGTGATCACGTTCGGTTTCGACACGGCGGTGGCGTTTGCGACCGAATGCTTGGATCGCTTGCACAGCACTGCCGCCTCGCATGGGCGCATCATGGTCGTTGAGGTGATGGGGCGTTACGCCGGCTGGATCGGCTTGAACGCCGGCGTCTCCGGCTCCGCCGATGTGATCCTGATCCCGGAAATTCCCTACGACTTGAATCGCGTCGTCGAAAAAATCAAAGAGCGCGAAGAACACGGAAGCAACTTTACCATCGTCATCGTCGCGGAAGGCGCGAAACCGGTCGGCGGTGACGTGTCCGTGCTCGGCAAGGAGGTTGGGCGCGCGGAGCGGCTGGGTGGCGTTGGCGATAAAGTCGCGGCGGAGTTGCAGGCGATCACCGGCAAAGAAACGCGCTTGGTCGTGCTGGGGCATCTTTTGCGCGGCGGCAGTCCCACCGCTGAAGATCGCTTGGTGGCATTGCGCTTTGGCGCGGCGGCGGTGCGTGCGCTGGAGGAAGGGCAGGCGGGCGTCATGGTCGCGCTCGATCCGCCGAACGTCAATTACGTGCCGCTCGACGAAGCAACCGGGCGCATGAAGACGGTGCCGCTCGATTGCGACACAGTGTTGACGGCGCGTGACCTGGGAATTTGTTTCGGCGATTAAAAGCGACGGTAAGGGCGAAGCATTTTTTCGACGATGGCTCTGTCGAAAAAATGCTTCGCCCCACGCTGTGGGAAAAAGCGCCGGGCGTCCTGTTGGAGGACGCCCGGCATTTTTTTACGCGGCGGTATGCTGTTCCGGTTTGAGCTCGTCCAGCAATTTGGCAAGCGCGGCTTGGTACCGCTCCGTGTTGCGCCAGCCGGTCAGATCGGTGGTGGCGCGCGTGCGCAGATTGCTCGCCCAGGGTTGGTTTATCGTTGCCAGGAAATTGTCCAAGCGAATGGGCAACAAGATCGTTTTGTTTTGCTGGCGCTCGTTTTCCAGCGCGGTTTCGATTTCGCTTTCGATCCAAGAACTTGCCAGCGACGCTTCGGACAAGACGAGCAACAACTTGTCGCACGCTTTCAAAACTTGGTCGAACCGCAAACGAAAGCGGTCGCCGGTTTTCAACTCTTCCGCCGCCAGCCAACAGCGCAAACCGGTGCGCTCCAGATCGTCGTGCAACTGCTTGGCGAACATTTGATCCTTGGTGGCGAAACTGATCACGCAGAAATTAAACGGGCGCGTACACGTCTGGCGCGATTGGATGAACGTGATAAAATCGTCGGGCACGCCGCACCCGCGCAGAAAACTTTCGGGGATTTTGCAATCGGAGAGGTCAATGCTGTCCAGCCCGACATGCGAGGGACCGAGGTGCATCACCGATTCCAGCCCCTTGCTCGCGCTCAAATCAATGGCGACAAACACAGTTTGCCACACGCGCGCCGAGGTCAGGTCGGCGTCGCGCAAACTCACCTCGATCAGTTTGGCGCGGCTGAGATCGGCGCTGTTCAGGTCTGCGCCGGTCAGGTCTGCGCCGCCCAAGTTTGCGCCGCTCAGCACAGCTTCGCTGAGATTGGCTTTGGTGAGGTTCGCGCCGCGCAGATCGGCGTCGCTCAAATCTGCGCCGGTCAAATCCGCGCCGGCTAAATTGGCGCGGCTGAGTTTGGCATGGTTGAGTTTGGCGCGGCTGAGGTTGGCGCGTTGGAGTTGGGCGTGGCTCAGGTTCGCTTCGCCGAAATCCGTGCCCCCCAAACTGGCTTCGCGCAGATCGGCGTCGCTGAGGTCAACGCCGGTAAAAATCGCCTTGCTCAAATTGGCGCGGTTGAGACTTGCGCCGCCCAGGTTCGCGCCGCGCAAATCGGCGTTGCTCAAAACGGCGTGGTTGAGTTTCGCGCCGCTCAAATCGGCTTCGCTCAAAATCACGCCGGACAATTCCGCGCCGGTTAAATTCGCTTCGATCAAATCGGCGGCGTGCAGATTCGTCTTGTTTAAATTTGCGCCGGTCAAATTCGCTTCGCTCAAATTGACGCGATGCAAAATTGCCGCGCCGAGATCGGCGTTGCTGAGATCGGCGCGAAAGAGGTTGGCTTTGCTCAAATCGGCGCGAAACAAATTGACGCGCATGAGCTTTGCGCCAATCAGTTTGGCTTCGACGAGCTTGGCTTCGATCAGAATGGCGCTTTTCAGGTTCGCGCCGCTAAGGTCGGCGCCGTTGAGGTTGGCGTTGCTCAAGTTGGCGTCGGGTAATTCCGCTTCCAGCAGATTGGCGTCGCTCAAATCGGCTTTGAACAGATTCGCTTGGCGCAAATTGGCGCGGAACAAATTGGCGCGGCTCAAATCGGCGCGGAACAGATCGGGCAGGGCGTCGGTATTTTTACTCCGCCACTCGTTCCACGCTTTCGCGCCTTTGCGGAGCAGATAGAGATATTTTTCGTCAGCCATCCTTGATCCCCCTCACCTCAAGTATACAAATCAACAAATCAAAAGTCAATCTATGAACTGGGCAGTTTGGGCAACGCGCGGCTCGGCTTGCGATCAAACGCCGGCAAGTGCGGCGGGTTTGCGGCAAGCGCCTGAGTGATGACCTCAAGCGCGCGGTCAAGTTGCGCGTCGCGTCCCTGCGCGTAATCCTGCGGCGTATTGTCCACTTCAATATCCGGCTCCGCGCCATAATTTTCCACGCCCCAGCCCACGTCGCTGAACCAAAACGAAAATTCCGGTTGCGTCGTCACTGTGCCATCCACCAACGCGTGGCGGGGCCAAATGCCGATCACGCCGCCCCAGGTGCGCACGCCGATCAACGCGCCCAGTTTCATCAGCTTGAACCCGTGCGAAAAAATATCGCCGTCCGAGCCGGCATGTTCGTTCGTCAGCGCGACCATGGGCCCCAGCACCGATTCGGGCGGGTACGGCGCGGGCTGTTGCCCCCAGCGCGACGTGTCGTACCCGATGCGCCGCCGTGCCAACTTTTCGAGAATCAACGCGGAGACATGCCCGCCGCCGTTGAACCGCACGTCCACGATCAATCCGGCGCGATCCACCTCGGCGAGATAACCGCGATGAAATTCCGCATAGCCGCGCGCGCCCATATCGGGAATGTGTACGTACCCGACGCGACCCTGGGTTGCCTGATGCACACGCGCGCGATTTGTCTCGACCCAGTCGCGGTAGCGCAACGCCATTTCGCCGCGCAACGTCTTGACCGTGAGCAAACGTGGCTGGGCATCCGGCGCGGACGCGCTCGCTACGGTGAGCATCACCTCGGCGCGCGCCAGGTTGACCAGACATTTTTCCGGCGAAACGGTGCGGCTCAACTTACGCCCGTTGATCGCCAAGAGCCAATCGTCCACATGCACATTGATCCCGGCTTGGTTGAACGGTGAATCGTGTTCCTCGTTCCACACATCGCCGTGCGCGATGCGCGCGATGCGCCACGCGTCCCGCGCCGCGTCGTACACGAAATCCGCGCCGAGATAACCCTGGGAATAGTCGGGCGCGCGCCGATAATCGCCGCCGAGTTCGTACGCGTGCGAAGTGCCCAGTTCGCCTTGCATTTCCCACAGCAGATCGGAAAACTCGATGCGGCTCGACACGCGTTCGATGAGCGGGGCGTAGCGTTCGTACACGGCAACCCAGTCAATCTGCGCCATATCCGGCGTCCAGAATTGATCGCGTTGCAAGCGCCACGCTTCGCGGAACATTTGGCGCCATTCCGCGCCCGGGTTCACGGCGAGGTTGACGCGCTCCAGATCGATCCAGCCGCTCTTGCGGCTCGGCGTGGAGCCGGCGTCGCGATCCGGTTTGTCGCCGGCTTTGATGACGCGGATGCGATTGCCGGCGCGCGCTAGGAGCCAAGTGCCATCGCGCGACAAGCCAAAGTCGGTAATCCCGGAAACCAATTCCTCTTCTTTTTGATCTTCAAACGTAAAACACACCAGCGACCCTTTGGCCGGCGGCTCTTTCAAATTCGCCCACGATTTATCGAGCGAACCCTCGACCGGGTACCACGAGTACAAAACTTTGCCGTCCTTCAAACCAGCGATGCGCCCGTACAACCCTTCGTCCACCGGGAAAGCGATCACGCGGTTGGTGATGTCGTCGAGATCGATGTGGAGCGTGCGCGGTTTGTTTTTTTCGGTTGCCTTGTCTTCGTTCGGCGCGGACTCTTTGTTTTCATCGCCCGCCGGTTTGGCTTCCGCCGGTGGTTCGCTCTCCGCCGGTTTTTCTTCGCGCTCGGCGCGGTGCTCGCGCTTGTCTTCCACGCGCGGGCGGAGGACGAACGGCGACGGCAAATCTTTTTGGAGCGTGAGCAAGAACGGTTGCATCCCGCGCGGAAAATTGAGATCGAAATGCAAGTTGTCGGACACGGGATCGAAATAGCGGTACGACAAAAAGTAGAGATACTTGCCGGTCGGATCGAATGCGGGCGCAACGTCGCGCAAAACCGGCTGGGTGATTTGCGTCGTCGTGCCGGTGGGCAAGTGCCACAGTTTCAACACATCCACCTGTAGCGAAATCGAAACGCTGTACGCCACCCAGGTTCCATCGGGCGACCAGTCGAAACCGGCGATGGGGTGCGCGACGCCGCGATCAATCACTTTGAGTTCGCGCGTCGTCAGATCGAGAAACAGCAATTCGTACCGGTGATTGCTGAAAACGATCTGATCTTTTTGCGGGCTGAATGCAACGTGCACCGGGCGTCCCGTGTCCAAATCGGCGAGGCGTTCCGGCTCCGCGCTGGCATCGGCATGGAGGATCACGAACGTCTCTTCGCCGCCGGCGTCCGTCACCGCGAGGAGGCGTTCGCCGTCGTTGAACCATGCGGGCAAGCGATAGCGCACGCCATCCTGATCGCCCGGCGCAAAGGTCGCGCCTTCCCAGTTTGCCAGCGCAAAAATTTTGCCGCGCGCCGAAATCGCCACGGCGTTGCCGTGCGGGTGCGGCGCGGCGTCTTCGAGGAAGCGGTACGCGCTGACGAATTTGCGATTGCGTTGCGTTTGCGGCGAGTAAAATTCAATGGCGAGCGGCGCGCTCACATCCGTCGCCGGATCGAACACGAACAAATCTGCGCCCGCGTGATAAATGATCCGCGTGCCGTCGGTCGCCGGATTGCGCGCGTAGAAATCGGTGTGATGCGTGTGCCGTCGCAGTGCGGCGCCGTTCGGCAAACACGAATAGAGATTGCCGATGCCTTCGTGATCGGAGATGAAATAAATGCGCTCCCCGATCCACATTGGCGCGGCAAGGTTGCCGGCGAGCGTGATCAGCGGACGAAAATCGCCCGCGCCGGTTTCATCCACCCAGATTTGGCCGGCGGTGCCGCCGCGATATCGTTTCCAGCGCGCGGGGTCGCCGGTGTTGCGCCCGATCACTGCGCCGCGTGCACCGTACGAAATCGTGCGCGCCGGACCCACATTGATTTTTTCGGGCGCGTTGCCTTCGCAATCCACCGCGTACAAATACAGGGAAACGCCAAACGGTTGCCCGGCATTGTTTGCGAACAGAATCTTGCCATCGTGCCAGCCAACGGTTTGACACAGCGTGCCGCCCATAAATGTTAGCCGTTGCGCCTGACCACCGCGTGCAGGCATCACATAAATTTCCCGCTCGCCTTCTTCATGCCCGACGAACGCCAAGCGTGAACCATCCGGCGAGAGCATCGGGCGCGTGGCTTCGCCCAGCCCGGAAGTGAGCCGGCGTGCGACGCCGCCTTGCGCCGAAACCACCCAGAGGTCGTCTTCGCAAACGAACACGACTGTGTCGCCGGCGAGTGTGGGATAGCGATAGTAACCGAGTGTCATCCAATTTTTCTCCGCGAGTTGTACCTGCGCTTGGATTATACTTATGCGGATAATTTTTGCAATGGGAGAGCGCGGTTGGTCAGGGCTTTTCAAAAGTCAGGCGACCCTCATCCCAACCTTCTCCCTCAAAGGGAGAAGGGGTAAATTCCCTCGCCCCTATCGGGGTGAGGGGTGATGTCAAGCGACTTTTGAAAAGCCGTGGCGGTTGGTTCAATGCTTACTTTAACTTGCATCGGTTGTGTGCTATAATCTTGGCGTCGGGATCAGCCGATGCCCGATCACCCGGTTGCTTGATTATTGGACTGCCCAACGTCTATGTCGAACCGCATCATCGTCGCCATCTCCGGCGCAAGCGGCGCGATTTACGGAATTCGCTTGCTCCAAGTTTTGCGCGACACACCCAATTTGGAAACGCACCTCATTCTCAGCCCGGCGGCGAAGCAAACGATTGCCGCCGAAACGGACTGGGCGCTCCGCGATGTCGAGGCGCTCGCGCACGTCGTCCACGATGTGCGGCAGATCGGCGCGACGATTGCAAGCGGCAGTTTCGTCACCCGCGGCATGATCGTGATCCCGTGTAGTATCAAATCGCTCTCCGCGATTGCCAACGCGTACTCTGCCGATCTGATCGCGCGCGCGGCAGACGTGACCTTGAAAGAGGGTCGCCCGCTGATCTTGGTCGTGCGCGAAACGCCTTTGCATCGCGGGCACTTGCGGGTGCTGACTCAAGCCGCCGAGATGGGCGCGATTCTGTTTCCGCCGGTGCCGGCGTTTTACGGCAAACCGCAAACGCTCGCCGAAATCGTGGACGGCACAGTGGGGCGCGTGTTGGCACGGCTGGGCTTGGAGAACGATCTGTTCACCGCTTGGGGCGGCATGTCTGCCGCGATGCGCGAGTCAAGCGGCGATACGCTCCCAGCGCCGGCGATCTCGCAACCCCTGCGCGATTTTATCGCCGCGCAAAACACGCTGACGTTGGCGACGACAAACACCGACGGCTCGCCGCACGCGTGCGACGTGTATTACGTTGCGGACGAGACGCCCGCCCTTTATTTCTTGTCCGATCCCAAAACGCGGCACATTGAAAACGTGCTGCGCGATGCGCGCGTCAGTGCGACGATTCACGGCGCGGCGCGCGGGTGGCAGGACATTCGCGGCGCGCAAATCGTCGGCGCGGCAACGCGCGTGAGTGATCTCGGCGAACGGGCGCGCGCGTTTGCGCTGTACCTCGCCCGCTACGCGTTCATCCGCGAGTGGTTGCCGCGCGTCGAAATGCTGGGCAACGCGCACGCCACTTTCGGCACGGTCGAATTGTACAAAATCGCGCCGCGCTGGCTCCGCTGGATTGACAACACGCAAAAATTTGGACACAAGGAAGAATACGCACTACGCAATACGTAATACGTAATACGTAATACGCACTACGCACTACCAAAGACTCTCATTGAGGAGAAGAATGATGCGAACCAAATTGCTGTTTCTATGTGTCGTCTTGTTTGCGCTTGCCACGCTTGTCGTCGGCGCGCCAGCACAGGCGCAAACGAGCGGCTACAAACTTACGGTGTTGCACACGAACGACAATCACGGGCGGTGGGAGCCGGTGGTCGTGTCGAATGTCTCGCAGGGCGGCATCGCGCGGCGCGTCACGCTCGTGAAAAAGTTGCGCGCGGAAAACCCCAACACCTTGTTGCTCGACGCCGGCGACATTAGTCAAGGCACGTTATATTACGTGCAGCATCGCGGGCAGGAAGGGCGCGATTTCTACAACTTGGTGGGGTATGATGTGATCACGCCCGGCAATCATGAATTTGATCTCGGCGTCAAGACGCTTGTGGACAGCTTTATGACGGGCGCGAAATTTGCTATCGTCGTGGCGAACGTAGATTTTTCGGGCGAGCCGTTACTGGCAGGCAAAGTTCCGGCGTATGTGATCAAAACGGTCGGCGCGGAAAAGATCGGGCTGTTTGGACTCGCGCTCGATGATCTGCCGACGGCGACCAACGCGGGGCCCAATATTCGAATGAAGGATTCGACGCAAGCGGCGAAGGACATGGTTGCCGAATTGACCAAGCAAGGCGTCAACAAGATCGTCTTGCTCAGCCATCGCGGTTATCAAGCCGATGTGGCGCTCGCCGCCAAAGTGGACGGAATCGATCTGATCGTCGGCGGGCACACACACACCCTGCTCGGCGATCCGGCGAAACTCGACAAGACGCTGGGCGCGCCGATGGGTCCGTACCCGACCGTGATCGGCACCCCGAATGGCGGCAAGACACTCGTCGTGCAAAATTTCGAGTTCGGGCGCAACCTCGGCAAAATTGATTTGACGTTCAATGACAAGGGCGAGGTCGCGGTGTTTGAGGGGCACCCGGTTTTTGTGGACAAGAATCTGGCGGACGATCCCGACGCCGTGAAAAAACTCGACGAGTTTGCCAAGCCGCTCGCCGATCTGAAAAAACAAATTATTGGCAAGACCGCCGTGGATCTCGACGGCGAGACGCGCACGATGCGAAACCGCGAATCGAATTTGGGCAACCTCGTTGCCGATGCGATGCTGTGGTCTACCGCGTACGACAAGACGCAACTGGCAATGGCGAACGGCGGCGGTATTCGGCGCAGTGTCAAAGCCGGCGACATTTCGTACGGCGATGTGCTGGAGGTGTTGCCGTTCGGCAATCGGCTCGTCCACTTTGATCTGCTCGGTGCGGATTTGGTCGCCGCGTTGGAAAACGGCGTTAGCCAGATTTACGCCGACGGCAGTTCGGGCGGTCGCTTTCCGCACGTTGCCGGTTTTAAATTTAGCGCGGATTTGAGCAAGCCGGTCGGCTTGCGCGTGACGGACGTGCAGATCGGCAACGCGAAAGACGGTTACAAGCCGCTCGACCGGAACGCGACGTACCGCATCGTGACGCTCGACTTTATGGCGAACGGCGGCGACGGGTATATGATTTTCACGAAAGGCAAAAATCCAAATGGCGGCGATGTGCAGTTGGATCAGGCGCTCACCGAGTATATCAAAGCCACGAATGGTCCGGTGAATCCCAAAGTGGAGGGGCGCATCACGTTGACCGGGACGCCACCCGCCGCGCCGACGATTGTGCCGACCGCGACGCCGGCTACGGCGGCATCTGCGCCGACTGCGACGCCAACGCCCGCGGCAGCGGCTGCCGCCGCGCCGTTGCCCACCTGGACGCCGATCCCCATCCCGACATTTTCCTTCGAGCCGGTTCTGCCGAGTTTGCTGGGCGGGCGCACGCGCAATCTCCGACCGCCGCAACTAGTTGCGCCGGATCGGCTCGACCGGGTTTTGCGGGGCGATATGGAGTTTTCCAATTTCATTCCTTCGACGCTCAACTCGCCGTACAATCCGGCGGATCCCAAGTAGCGACGACGCAAAAAAAACGGTGGATAGAATTTCTATCCACCGTTTTCTTGTCCGTGCGAATTAGAACTTGGTGTTCAACAGCCAGGGCATTCCGATCACCAACAGCCCGGCGAAAAAGACGAGACCAAAGATCAAACCCAGTTTCCAGAAATCGGCGCGCGAGATATAGCCGCTCCCGTAGTACACCGGCGAGGGACCCGTCGCATACGGCGAAAGGATGCCCATCAAGCCCAGCGAATAGACGCAGAGCAGGGAGAATGGCAACACGAGATTTGCCGGCAACAGGGCGACGCCGACGCCTAACACCAACGGCAAAACCGCGCTCGTGTGCGCGCTAAGCGAGGCGAAAAAGTAGTGAATGAAGAAGAACAGCGCGACGAGCAACGCCATCGCCAGCACCGGGTCCATGCCCTTGAGCGGCGCGGACGCGAGGTTGGCGAACCAGCGGACAAAGCCGACCAGGTTCAAACCGTTTGCCATCGTCACCAACGTGGCGAACCAAACGAGCACATTCCACGCGCTCTTGTTGCTGGTGATCTCATCCCAAGTCACGATGTTCGTCACGATCATCAGCGCGATGCCGACCAAGACGACGGTCGTCGCGTTGATAAAGTTCGTGCCCAAGTACGGCAAGGCGAACAAGACGTTCGAGCCGGTGATCCACAAAAAGATCGCGAGGAGGACCAAGCCGATCATGATCCATTCTTGCGTCGAGACCTTGCCCATTTTGTCGAGTTCTTTGCCTGCCCATTCGGGAATTTCCTTGCTGGCTTTGACTTCGGGCGGATACAGCCAGTACGTCAGGATCGGCACAAGCGCGAGCAGGACAACGCCGACGGGAATAAAGCCCTGGAACCATTGCACCCAGTTAATGTCCAATTTCGTCGTCGTCTTGACGATGGTCAGCGCGGCGGCGTTCGGCGCCAGCGCGGTGATGAACATGGAACTGGTGACGCACGTGGCGGCGAATGCCGTCCACATGATGTACGAGCCGATCTTGCGCGCCGAGGGCGTGTTCGGCTCCGAGCCATACAACGCGGGAATGTTGCGAATGACCGGGAACACCGTGCCGGCGGAACGCGCCGTGTTCGACGGCGTGCCCGGCGCCAGCACCAGATCGGCGAGCGCGATTGCATAGCCCAAGCCCAACGTGTTCTTGCCGAGCAACTTGACCAACAGCAACGCGATGCGCCGCCCCAGCCCGGTTTTGTTGTACCCCATCGAGAACACGAACGCGCCAAAGATCAACCATACGGTCGTGTCCGCAAAACCGGCGAGCGCCCAGTTGATGGACTGACCGATGTCGGCGTTGACGTAGCGCATAGACGCGCCGACTGCAATGCCGATCACGCCAATCGCGGCGGCGGGGATTGGCTCGAAGATCAAGCCGAGAATCACGGCGACGAACAGCGCAAAGTACATCCACGCGCTCAACGTCAAGCCGGTGGGCGCGCCGACGGTAAAGCCGTACAGCGCGAGCACTGCCCACACGATCAACGGAATGGCGACCTTCCAATTGATTTTCATTTCTCCTCCACACTGAGATTTGGATTATCATTCGGCTTGCCATCCGGCAAGCGAAAGACCCGCTGTCTGCGTACAATAAAACACCTCTCGACCCTGACGGTTGCGAGAGGCATTCATCACCATGTTCGGTTGCCGCTTTCGGCGCACGACATCGTGCGCTAAAAAACTCTACATACATTATAACTCCAAATGGGGCGACTCGTCAAAAAACGGCAAACCCATTAAAGTGTGCGACGCATTTTCGCCGCGCTCTGTCGAAAAATGCTTTGCTCTGACCGAGCCAGGTTTTTGATGCCCACGCGAACAATCGTTTTACGTTTTTTCTCTCTTGTGCTACAATTGACGCACGTAGGGATCCGTTCGGTGCGCCGTTTTTATTCGGGCAGAAATTTTTGATGGCGCACCCGCTAACCCCTTCGCCAATTTGGAAATGTGAGCGAAGACTGTAGGACAATTTTGCAAAATTGTCCCACCCGCCAACCCCTTCGCCAATTTGGAAATGTGAGCGAAGACTGTAGGACAATTTTGCAAAATTGTCCCAC
>CAIKBD010000169.1 GCA_903825565.1 uncultured Anaerolineales bacterium
CAGACGAACGCGGACAAAAATACAAGGACGTTTTGACAAACACTCCCACGCGCGCTGGTAGGGACGTTTGTCAAAACGCCCGCGCAATTGGACGCGGACGAGCGCAGACGAGCGCGGACAAAAATACAAGGACGTTTTGACAAACACTCCCACGCGCGCTGGTAGGGACGCTTGTCAAAATGTCCGCGCAATTGGACGCGGACGAGCGCGGATGAACGCAGATGATTTATTTCTCCGTGCTCGTTCGCGTCCAATCCGATGAATTTGGTTTCGCCCTAATCCAAAACTTGTGCACACTTGACTGTCAAGGGTGTGCCAAGTTTTGGATTGGCAGGCACACAACCCAATTCATTATTCTGAACGCAGACGAGCGCGGAAAACGCGAATATTTTTGTCTGCGTTCGTCCGCGTCCGATTTTCTGTGGCGCACCCAAAATTTTGACGCACACCCTGCGCCCGCGTGCGGTTTGAACATTCGTGCTATTTGTGCTAGAATGGTTTTAATCCGAGTGAGAGGTGAAGCGTATGCGTGAAATGTACATTGCCATTGCCCAATTTCAGCCAAAACTTGGCGAAGTGCAGGCGAACTTGGATCGCATTGCCGACATTGTGACGCACATCTGCGCGACCCAGCACGTGCACCTGATCGTCTTTCCCGAATTGGCGACGACCGGCTACGAGTGCGGCGTAAAATTTGCGGAACTGGCTGAGCAGATTCCCGGCTTTACGATTGAGATGATGGGCGCGCTCGCCGAAAAAAACGCGACGCATATTGCGTTTGGCATGGCGGCAAAGCACAAGGTCGAGAGTGTGGTCTACGACGCGGCGGTGTTGATCGGCACGGACGGCGCGGTGATCGGGCAATACCACAAAGTCCACTTGAAGCCGGAAGAGCGCCCGATCTTTCGCGGCGGCTTTCGCTTGCCGGTGTTTGAAACGTCGTTCGGGCGCGTCGGCTTGGTACTCGGCTGGGACTTGGCGTTTCCCGAAGCGGCGCGCGCGCTGGCGATTGATGGCGCGGAACTCGTCATCGCGCCGGCGAACTGGGAAACGCAAGCGATTGACGAGTGGCAAACGTACTTGCGCGCGCGCGCGTTTGAAAATTCGATCTTTGTCGCCGGCGCAAATCGCATCGGCGACGAGTACACCTATGCGTTCGGCGGCGAAAGCGCGGTGGTGGGACCGCGCGGTGAGTTGTGCGCGCATGTCGGCAAGGATGATCAGGATCGGCCAAAGGAAGCGTATACCATCGCCAAGGTTGATCTCGATCTCGTGAAAAAGTACCGCGAGGAATTGCAAACGATGCAGAGCCGGCAACCGGCGGTGTATCGCGCGGTCGTGCGAAATTACTAGCGATGCCTGGCGATTCGTTTGTGGTCGCGCCGTTTTCGGCGAAGCGTCAGTTGGTCGTGGACAGTCTCGCCATCGGCGCGCGGCGGCACATTGTTCACGGTCTCGTCGAAATGGATGTGACGCGCGCGCGTCAGTTGATCCGCGAGCACAAGGCGCGCACCGGCGAGACGCTGTCGTTCACCGCGTTTGTGTGCGCGGCGTGCGCGCAGGCGATTGACCGGCACAAGCGCGTGCAGGCGTACCGCGATTGGCGCAATCGGCTGATCATCTTTGACGAGGTGGATGTCGTCGTGCTGATCGAGCCGGCGGCGGGCGGCGTGGCGATGCCGCACATTATCCGCGCGGCGAATCGCAAAACCTTGCGCGAAATCCACGCCGAGATTCGCCGCGTGCAAGCGCGACCCAGTGCCAGCCCACAAACTTCCGGCTGGGTCACGCGCGCTGGTTTGTTCGTCCCCAGTTTTGTGCGTCGCTTTTTCTTTTGGCTCTGGATGAAAAATCCGCACTGGCTCAAACGCGCCAGCGGCACCGTCGTCGTGAGTCCGATTGGCATGTTTGGGCGCGGCGGCGGGTGGGGCGTCGGCATTTTAACGCTGCACACGCTCGGCTTGTTCATCGGCGGCATCGTCGAAAAGCCGGGCGTCGTGGACGGACGCATCGAAATCCGCGAGTATCTCGATTTGACGATCAGCATGGATCACGATATTGTGGACGGCGCGCCCGCCGCACGGTTCGCGCAGACGTTGACGGAGTTGATCGAAAACGCGGAAGGGTTGCACTAAACGCGTCGCCCCTCCGTTTATTGCACGCTAGATCAATCTTGAATTTGCCTTGCGTTTATGCTATGATGATGTTGTGATACGGTCATTCAAGAACATCGGCACCGAGAATATCTTCAATGGCGAGAACACCAAAGCCGCGCGCAAGACTTGTCCCGCGCAATTGTGGCGGATCGTCGCCCGCAAATTGGATCAACTCGATTCGGTTGCGGCGTTGACCGAACTTGCCGTGCCGCCCGGCAATTATCTTGAAGCATTGTCGGGCAACCGCAAAGGTCAACATAGTATTCGGATCAATGACCAATATCGAATTTGCTTTGTGTGGACAAGCACAGGTCCCGACCAAGTTGAAATTACTGATTATCATTAAATTTGTCTGGTGAGGTGTCACATGATTCGAATCCCAACCCATCGCGCGCCGACGCATCCCGGCGAGATGCTCCTGCACGAATTTTTAATTCCGCTGGCGATTACACAACGCCAGTTGGCGGACACCATCGGAGTACCGTACCATCAGATCAACGACATTGTGAACCAACGCCGCAGTGTGACGCCACGAATGGCTTTGCGGCTCGCTAAATTTTTCGGCGTCGCGCCTGATTTCTGGATGAACTTGCAATTGCGCTGGGATTTGTATCACGCGCAACAAACCGAGGCGAGCAGATTAAAAATGATCAAACCACACCGAACCCCGGCGCATGTGATTGGTTAAACGCTTCCGAGGTAAAAGCAGATTCCGTTTTGACGTGAAATGGAATCTGCTTTATATTTTGAGCCAACGCAGACCTTCCAGGTCTCCCAGACCTGGAAGGTCTTGACGCCGAAGGAGTCGTTACGATGAAACGCGTTTTGATTTCCTTGTCACTCTTGTTCGTCCTGTCCGCCTGCGCGCCGACGCCGACCGTCACGCCGATTCCAGGATACGCAGCACTTCGGTGAAGATTACGTTGGCTTCAGGTTTGCAGATGCCTGCTTCGAGCCGGCGGATGTGCTCCTGGCGGGCTTTCCAATAAGCCAGGTCAAACTCGCTTTCCATAAAG